>JALDXR010000361.1:0-4445 GCA_032154865.1 Nocardioidaceae bacterium | reverse complement strand
TGGGGCAACGGCAACGCCTACGGTCACTATGACGACGACGTCTCGCCGACCGCGGAGTACAGGTATAACTTCGATTTCTCCGACCTGCCTCCTGCGGTGAGGTACTGGCTTCTGGCTACGATGAGGTAGTCGGATCCAGTCACTCCCCAGGAAGGCGGAATGGAACCCCGTAGCCTGGCCTCTCCCGACGAGTTCGCTCCACTCGGTCTGACCTTCGACGACGTACTGCTGCTGCCCGGCGAGACCGACCTGGTCCCGAGCGACATCGAGACCAGCACCCGGCTGACCCGCGAGATCAGCGTCAAGGTGCCCCTGGTGTCCAGTGCGATGGACACCGTCACCGAGGCGCGGATGGCGATCGCGATGGCCCGCCAGGGCGGGCTCGGCGTGTTGCACCGCAACCTGTCCATCGACGACCAGGCCAGTCAGGTCGACATGGTCAAGCGTTCCGAGTCGGGCATGATCACCAACCCGGTGACGATCGGCCCCGAAGCCACGCTGGAGGAGCTCGACCAGCTGTGCGGCAAGTACCGCGTGTCGGGACTGCCCGTGGTCGACGACGAACAGATTCTGCTCGGCATCATCACCAACCGCGACCTGCGTTTCGTCTCGACGACGGACTGGACGACCCGGACGGTGCGCGAGGTCATGACCCCGATGCCGCTGGTCACCGCTCCGGCCGGCATCGAGTCCGACGACGCCGCCGCGCTGCTCGCCAAGCACAAGGTGGAGAAGCTGCCGCTGCTCGACGACGGCGGACGGCTGAGCGGGCTCATCACGGTCAAGGACTTCGTCAAGTCGGAGCAGTACCCGCTGTCCAGCAAGGACGACGAGGGCCGGCTGCTCGTCGGAGCGGCGATCGGCTACTTCGGCGACGCCTGGGAGCGCGCCATGACGCTGATCGACGCCGGCGTCGACGTCCTCGTGCCCGACACCGCCCACGGGCACGTCCGGGTCATGCTCGACATGGTGAAGCGGCTCAAGACCGACCCGGCCAGCCGGCATGTGCAGATCATCGGAGGCAACGTCGCCACCCGCGAGGGCGCGCAGGCCTTCGTCGACGCCGGGGCGGACGCCGTCAAGGTGGGAGTCGGCCCGGCCTCGATCTGCACGACGCGCATCGTCACGGGCGTGGGTGCTCCGCAGGTGTCGGCGATCCGCAACGCATCCCTGGCCTGCAGGCCGGCCGGGGTGCCAGTCATCGGGGACGGCGGACTCCAATACTCCGGCGACATCGCCAAGGCGCTGGTGGCCGGTGCCGAGACGGTGATGCTGGGCTCGCTGCTGGCCGGCTGCGAGGAGAGCCCGGGCGAGCTGATCTTCATCAACGGCAAGCAGTACAAGAACTACCGCGGCATGGGGTCGCTCGGCGCCATGTCGTCGCGCGGCAAGCAGTCGTACTCCAGGGATCGCTACTTCCAGGCCGAGGTCGCGGGCGACGACGAACTCGTACCCGAGGGGGTCGAAGGCCGGGTGCCGTATCGCGGCCCGCTGTCGGCCGTCGTGCATCAGCTGGTCGGTGGCCTGCAGCAGTCGATGTTCTACGTCGGAGCGCGGACGATCACCGAGCTCAAGGAGAAGGGCCGGTTCACCCGGATCACCGGCGCCGGGCTGCGCGAGAACCACCCGCACGACGTCCAGATGACCGTCGAAGCGCCGAACTACACGGCGCGCCCCTGACCCGCGCCGGACGCGCGTCGGCCAAGGAGATCGTGACCATCGGGACGGCTAACCTGTGCGGGTGACCGACATCGACATCGGACGAGCCAAGCACGGCCGCCGGGCGTACTCCTTCGACGACATCGCGATCGTGCCGAGCCGCCGTACTCGCGATCCCGAAGACGTGTCGGTCGCGTGGCAGATCGACGCCTACCGGTTCGAGATCCCGGTCGTCGCGGCGCCGATGGACTCGGTGATGTCGCCCGCGACCGCGATCGCACTCGGCAAGCACGGCGGTCTCGGTGTCGTCGACCTCGAGGGCCTGTGGACCCGCTACGACAACCCGGAGTCGCTCCTCGAGGAGGTCGCCGGGCTGCGCGGCCGCGAGGCGACCCGGCGGCTGCAGGAGATCTACGCGGAGCCGATCAAGCCGGACCTGATCTCGGCTCGGCTGCTGGAGATGCGCGACGCCGGTGTCACGGTGGCGGGCGCGCTGTCGCCGCAGCGGACCAAGCAGTTCGCGCAGACCGTCGTCGACGCCGGTGTCGACCTGTTCGTGATCCGGGGTACGACCGTGTCGGCCGAGCACGTGTCCGGCCGAGCGGAGCCGCTGAACCTCAAGGACTTCATCTACGAGCTCGACGTCCCGGTCATCGTGGGTGGCTGTGCGACCTACCAGGCGGCCCTGCACCTGATGCGTACCGGCGCGGCGGGCGTGCTCGTCGGGTTCGGCGGCGGTGCGGCCCACACGACCCGCTCGGTGCTCGGCGTCGCCGTGCCGATGGCGACCGCCGTCGCCGACGTGGCGGCGGCCCGGCGCGACTACCTCGACGAGTCCGGCGGCCGCTACGTCCACGTCATCGCCGACGGCTCGGTCGGCCGCAGCGGCGATGTCGCGAAGGCGATCGCGTGTGGGGCCGACGCGCTCATGGTGGGTTCGCCGTTCGCCCGTGCCGAGGAGGCGCCCGGACGCGGCTTCCACTGGGGCGCCGAGGCCTGGCATCCGGAGTTGCCCCGTGGGGAGCGGGTCGAGATCGGCACGGTCGGGACGCTCGAGCAGGTGCTGTTCGGCCCGTCGCGGGTCGCCGACGGCACCATGAACCTGATCGGTGCGTTGCGACGGGCGATGGCGACGACCGGCTACACCGACCTCAAGGAGTTTCAGCGGGTCGAGGTCGTCGTTCAGTGAGCGAGCTGGCATCGCTGACCGTGGCGGCCGCGCAGGCCGAGTCGGTGTCGGGCGACGTGGCCGGCAATGCCGTGACAGCGGCCGAGCTGGTGCGAGAGGGCGCGGCCTCGGGTGCCCGGGTCGTGGTGCTTCCGGAGTTGTTCCTGCCGGGCTACGACATCGCCGGGGCTGCGGCCGACCGTGATCGCGACATCGTCGATCCCGAGGGCGATCCACGTCTCGACCCGTTGCGGTCGGCCGGTCGGGAGACCGGTGCAGTCGGCGTCGTCGGCGCGAGTGTTCGATCCGGCTCGCGGCGTACGATCGGCGTCCTCGTCGTCGACGCAGATGGCGGGGTGCGCCACGCGTACGACAAGCAGCACCTGCTGTCCGCCGAGCGGGAGGTCTTCGAGCCCGGTCTGGATCGCGCCATCGTGACCGTCGACGGTTGGCCGCTCGGCCTCGCGGTCTGCTACGACGGCTGCTTCCCGGAGCACGCGCGGTCGCTCGCCGACGACGATGCGCTCGTCTACGTCGCACCGGCGGCCTATGTCGTGGGCAGTGAGCACCGGCGCGACGTCTACTACGCGGCTCGCGCGCTCGACAACGGCTGCTATGTCGTGTTCGCCGATCTGACCGGACCCTGTGGAGCCCGATCCTTCAGCGGCGGCAGTGCGATCTACGACCCCGAGGGGCAGCCGCTCGTCCGCGCCGGCACGGCTCGCCAGGTCGTGACCGCCACCCTCGACGCCGACCGGCTCGAGCAGGTCCGCACCGATCACGGCATGGGCTCGGACCATCGCGACTCCCTCGGTCCGGTGCGGCGGCTGGCCGTGTGACGGTGCCCACCCGGGGCCGACTGGAACTCGGTAGCGACGAACCGTTAGGTTAGCCTTACTTAACTTAACGTCATCCCCTCGTGTACGTAGAGAAGGACCGCCATGCCCATGTCCCTGCGCCGCCCGCTCACCGGGCTCATCGCGCTCGCCGCGGTTGCCGCCGCGTCGGCCTGTACCTCGACCGAGGACACCGGCGGCAGCGGCGGCGGATCGATCGAGGTCGCCGCGAGCGACGACAGTTGCGAGCTGTCCGACACCGAGCTCGACGCGGGCCTGCACACCTTCGAGGTGACCAACGACGGTTCGCAGGTGACGGAGTTCTACGTCTACGCCGAGGGCGACCGGATCATGCAGGAGGTCGAGAACATCGGCCCCGGTCTCACCAGCGAGCTCCGGGTCGAGCTGCCCGCCGGCGACTACGAGGGAGCCTGCAAGCCCGGCATGATCGGCGACGGCATCCGTACTCCGATCTCGGTGACCGGCGAAGCCGCCGCCGCGTTGTCTGACCAGCAGGAGCTGCAGGCGGCCGAGGAGAGCTACTCGCGCTACGTGCAGACGCAGTCCCGGTCGCTGGTCGATCTGTCGGAGCAGTTCGTCGCGGCGGTCACGAGCGGCGACGTCGAGGAGGCCAAGCGACTGTTCCCGATCGCACGTACGCCGTGGGAGCGGATCGAGCCGGTGGCGGAGATCTTCGGCGACCTCGATCCCGCGGTCGACGCCCGGGTCAACGACGTCGCCCAGGGTGACGAGTGGACCGGGTTCCACCGCATCGAGCAGGC
>JALDXR010000360.1:0-4449 GCA_032154865.1 Nocardioidaceae bacterium | reverse complement strand
GGGCGGCTGGCAACTTCCCCCGTACGCTGGTGCGGTGGCTCTCGCGATCCTGGTGCGGCACGGTCGTACCGCCGCCAACGTCGACGGTGTCCTCGCCGGACGTACGCCTGGTGTCCATCTCGACGAGTCCGGGCAGAAGCAGGCCGTTGAGCTCGGACGCCGACTGGCCGGGCTGCCGCTCGCGCGGATCGTCAGCAGCCCGCTGGAGCGCACCCTCGAGACCGCGCGGGAGATCGCCAGAGCGCAGACGGCGACGCCTCGCCCGCGGGTCCGGCGCGACAAGGGCCTGATCGAGTGCGGCTACGGCGATTGGACCGGCCTTCGGCTCAAGGACCTCGCCAAGCAGAAGCTCTGGAAGACCGTCCAGCAGCATCCCAGCGCCGTGCTCTTCCCGGGCGGCGAGTCGATGGTGGAGATGCAGACGCGGGCCCTCGCCTCGGTTCGCCGCTGGAACGCCGAGGTTCAGGAGGAGGTCGGCCCGCACGGGATCTGGGTGGCCGTCAGTCACGGCGACGTCATCAAGGCCGTGGTCGCCGACGCGCTCGGTCTGCACCTCGACCAGTTCCAGCGCATCGTCATCGGGCCGGGCGCGATCTGCGTGGTCGAGTACACCGCGCAGCGCCCGTTCGTCCTCCACGTCAACGACACCGGCAGCGATCTCACCGCGCTCCGCAACGGCACCCGACCGGCCAAGGGGCGTCGCAAGCGCGGCAGCTCCGACGCGGCCGTCGGCGGCGGCTCCTGACCGGGTCGACCAACGGCGCAATAGAGTCGATCCCATGCTCGTCCATCGCTATGACCTGCCCGACCGTTTCGTCAGCGGCACCGTCGGGCCGCCGGGGGAGCGAGCGTTCTTCCTCCAGGCGCGGTCCGGATCCCGCATCACCTCGGTCGCGCTCGAGAAGGAGCAGGTCGCCGTCCTGGCCGATCGACTGGCCGACCTCCTCGAACAGGTCGGAACGGACGACGGTGCCGACGCGGTTGTCGAGGACGCCGACTCGGAGCCGCTCGACCAGCCGATCGAGCAGGAGTTCCGGGTCGGGACGATGACGCTGGCGTGGGACGAGACTGCCGAGGCCGTCGTCATCGAGGCCTTCGCCGCGACCGAGAGTGAGGACGACGAGGCCGACGAGGTTCTCGTCGTCCAGCTTCGGCCCGCGATGGCGCGTGGCTTCGCGGAACGGGCCAAGCTCGTGGTCTCCTCGGGCCGGCCGGCCTGTCAGTTCTGCGGCCAGCCGATGGACCCCGAGGGCCACGTGTGTCCGCGCTCCAACGGCCACAAGCGACTGACCCTTGACTAGTACCGAGCCGCTCCCGCCGACCGATGTCGAGTCGGTGCTCCGGCACGGCTCGGTCGAGTTGGAGGGGCGGCTCGTCGAGGCGTCGAACGCCACCTTCTACGGCTCGGTCTGCCTCGACGGCACGTCGGTCGAATGCGTCTACAAGCCGATCCGTGGGGAGCGACCCCTGTGGGACTTCCCGTACGGCACGCTCGCCGATCGGGAGGTCGCGGCGTACTTGGTCTCCGAGCTGGCCGGCTGGCACGTCGTACCCCCGACGGTGATCGGCGAGGGACCCTTCGGGCCCGGAATGGTGCAGGCCTGGATCACCGACGACGGCGAGGAGTTCGTCGACGTACTCCCGGCCGGAGACCTGCCGGACGGCTGGCTCCATGTCCTCGACGCGGTGGACATCAGCGATCAGCCGGTCGTCCTGGTGCATCGCGACGATCCCCGGCTGCGATCGATGGCGGTCTTCGACACCGTCGCCAACAACGCCGATCGCAAGGGCGGGCATGTGCTGTCCGCCGGGGGACGGCTGCTGGGCTGCGACCACGGGCTGACCTTCCACGTCGAGCGCAAGCTGCGCACCGTCTTGTGGGGCTGGGCCGGACAGTTGCTGGCCGACGAGGACATCGCCGCCCTGGAGCGGCTGACCACGACGCTGCACGACCCCGACACGCTGACGATGCTCGGCGAGCACCTGAGAGAGGAGGAGATCGACCGGATCGGCGCGCGAGTCGATCGCCTGCTGCGCTCGCAACGCCATCCCCGGCCACCGCGCGACGGCCGGGCGATTCCGTGGCCGGCGTTCTGAGCGGTCCGGATGCATCGGAGTCCCTCGGCGGGTGAGACCCCGTACGGGCGAGTGATCGGGGTGTCTAGGCTTGCGGACATGCAGTCGTGGACGGGGCCGGACGTGCCGGTGCTGGCGGATCTCGGCCATGGCACCGGTCACGGTCTCCGGCTCTACGACACCGCGGCCCGAGCCGTCTCGGACGCCACACCGTCGGATCCGGCCCGGATGTACGTCTGCGGCATCACCCCCTACGACGCGACCCATCTCGGTCATGCGGCGACCTACCTCGCGTACGACACGATCGTTCGCGTGTGGCAAGACACCGGCATCGACGTGAGCTACACCCAGAACGTCACCGACGTCGACGACCCCTTGCTGGAGCGGGCCGAGCAGACCGGCGAGGACTGGCGCGATCTGGCCGCCCGCGAGACCGAGCTGTTCCGCGTCGACATGGCCGCCCTGCGCATCCTGCCGCCTACTGACTACGTCGGCGCGGTCGAGTCGATCCCGATCATCACCGAGCTCATCACCCGGCTGGTCGAGCAGGGCGCGGCCTACGACGTCGAGGGCGACCTCTACTTCCAGGTCCACAAGGACCCCGGCTTCGGCTCCCTCGGCGGTTACGACGAAGCCACGATGCTCGAGCTGTCCGCCGAGCGCGGCGGCGATCCCGATCGGCCCGGCAAGCGAGACCGCCTGGACACGTTGCTGTGGCGGGCGGCCCGGCCCGGAGAGCCGTCCTGGGACGCACCGTTCGGACCCGGGCGGCCGGGCTGGCACACCGAGTGCGCGGCGATCGCCCTCGACCGGCTCGGCATGGGATTCGACCTCCAGGGCGGCGGACGGGACCTGATCTTCCCGCATCACGAGATGTCGGCCTCGCAGGCGCAGGTCGCGACGGGGGAGCGGCCGTTCGCGCGGCGTTACGTCCACACCGGGCTGCTCGGACTCGACGGCGAGAAGATGTCGAAGTCCCTGGGGAATCTCGTGCTGGTGTCGCAGTTGCGGGCCGACGGGGCCGACCCGGCCGCGATCCGGCTCGCGCTGCTGGCGCACCACTACCGCAGCGAGTGGTTCTGGACCGAGGGCGAGCTGTCCGCGGCCGAGTCACGGTTGACGCGGTGGCGGCAGGCAGCGGGGCTCTCGTACGGGCCGGACGCGGCGACGGTCGTGCAGCAGGTACGCCTGGCGCTCGCCGATGATCTCGGTACGCCCGGCGCACTCGCGGCGATCGACGGCTGGGCCGAGGCCGCTCGTGGCGGCGTCGGCGACGACTCCGATGCCCCCTCCACCATCCGCGCATTGGCCGACGCCCTCCTCGGCATCCCGCTCTGACGCCGATCCGCCACAGATGACCCGCCCATCCGTCACAGATGGCCCGCCCATCCGTGACGGATGACGCTGACCGCAAAACGGAAGGACCCGCGATGCCCACGATCGAACTGGCGACCGGACCGCTGGACTACGACGAGCGCGGCGACGGACCCCCGATCGTGTTGCTGCACGGCGTGCACCTGAACAGTGCGCTCTGGCGGGGCGTCATCGACGGGCTCGCCGACAGCTATCGGTGCCTCGCTCCGACCCTTCCGATGGGTGCCCATCGGCAACCGATCGCGCCGGACATCCCGCTCAGTCTGGCCGGACTCGCGGACATCGTCGACCAGTTTCTGGCGGCCTTGGACCTCGACGGCGTGACGCTCGCCGGCAACGACACCGGCGGCGCCGTCGCCCAAGCTGTCGTGGCGAAACATCCGGACCGCGTCGGGCGACTTGTGCTCGCCTCGTGCGAGGCCTTCGACAACTTCCCGCCGGGTCTGCCCGGCCGCCTCGACCTGCTCTTGGGCCGGCTGCCAGGGGGAATGTGGCAGGCGGGTCAGCTCATGCGGTTCGGCCCGATGTGGCGGCTGCCGTTCACGTTCGGGCCGTTGGCGAAGCGTGCAATCGGCGCGGAGCTTCGCGAGGAATGGTTCGGTCCGCTGCGGTCCAGTCCGGAGATCCGCCGGGACACCCACCGCCTGTTGCGGTCGATCGATGCCGCCGAGCTGTCGGCCGTATCCGCGCGGCTCGCGGACTTCGATCGGCCGGCGCTGGTGGTGTGGGCGACCGAGGACAAGGTGATGCCCCCTGCCCATGCCGAGCGACTCGCCGCGACGTTGCCCCAGAGCGAGCTGGTCTGGATCGACGACAGCTACACGCTGATCGCCTTGGATCAGCCGACGCTCCTGGCCAGGGCGATCCGCGACTTCGTCGGCGGCTGAGCCGACCATCTGGGGGCCGGATCGCCGGGCCAAATGCGGCGGATGAGTGGGCCAGACGCGGCGGATCGGCGGGCTCAGTCGGAGTCGGGATGGCGACGCTTGAGGTAACGCT
>JALDXR010000359.1:0-4473 GCA_032154865.1 Nocardioidaceae bacterium | reverse complement strand
GTTGAGCTTCGCCACGAGCTTCAGCGCGCTGCCAGTGCCGTACGTCCCGTGACCCGGGCTGTTGTACTCGGATCAGCCTGGGCTTGCTTCGGCGAGAAGCGGTGAGGGCCGAAACCCTTGACGGTGAGGTAGATCGCGAGCGAGGCCTCCCACAGGATTTCGATGGCCGTGAAGGCGAACAGGGCGAGGCCGCGTCGGTGCCCGCTCCGGCGAAGTCGTCCCGCAGGGTCACGACGGACATCAGGCTCATGAGGCCGGTGCTATGTGCGCCGGCACAGACCAGAGGCGACTCTACGCCCGGCAATGCCCGTCGCCGCGGCTCAAGCGCTGGTGGCGACCCGCTCCACCAGCGACATCCGAATCGGGTTCTCGTCGCGGAGATGCACGGCGTAGAAACCGCCCTTGCTGACGCTGGCCCGCTTTGTCGGCTGGTCACCGAAGGCCGCCGACACGCCCTGCCGCAGCCGCATCACCACGGATCGCTGGGCACAGACGACTGTCGGCACGCTGGTGGTCGCGACGTTCAGCAGGCGCTCGACCGCGGCATCGAGGTCGGCGTCGACCGCGGGCTTGGTGAACAGCGGCTCACTCTCGATGGCGACGTGGCGCTCGGCGGCGAGCGGCGTCAGGGTCTGCCGGCAGCGCCGTAGGTCCGCCGCCAGCACTCGCTCGACCGCGTACGCATCGAGCAACCCGGCCAAGGCCGCTGCCTGCTGTCGACCGCGAACATCCAGCGGCCGGTCCTGGTCCGGGCCCGTCCACCCGCCGGGAGTCCTCGCCCGGGCATGGCGGACGAGCAGCAACGGCCACACCTGGTGAGGGTCCTGCGCGCGGAATGCGTCGATGATCGGTCGGTCACGCCCCCGGGCCAGCCGACCGGCCGCATCGGGCGGCAGCCAGACCAGGTCGTCGACCTCCTTGTTCGGCACGAAGCTGCCCTGGCGAGCCCGCAACGCCCAGTAGCGAACCCGCTTGGGAACACCGTCCTTGCGGTAGCGCGTACCGCCGAGTGGCAGTCCGACCGCGGCCCAGTAGCCGGTCTCCTCGACGACCTCGCGCAGTGCGCCGAGCAACGCGTGCTCGCCGTCGCGCAGCTTGCCTTTCGGCAACGACCAGTCGTCTTGTCTCGGCCGATGTACAAGCGCGATCTCGGTGTCGAACCGCCCGTTGGCCGGGCGCCACAGCACTCCACCGGCCGCTTCGATCATCGACGGCATCCCCAGCACCCCCTGACAGCTGCGAGGGCCATCAGACCACTCTCGCAGCTGGAAGGGGCTGCTCGGACGAGGTGAGACCGGCGTGTCGAACGTCGTTGGTGACTAGCAGCCGACCGCCAGGTCGAAGAGCTCGAGCGTGTACGGGTTGCCCTTGTCGGTCGTGCCGCCGGCGAGCTGCTCGATGTTCTCGGCGACGACCTCGGCGTAGTCGCCCTCGGGACGCATCGCCTGCAGCACCGGCCATTCTCGGCTGTCCCGCAGGGTTTCGAGGGCCTGCTCGTCTCCGGCGACGTATTGCTCCGCCCAGCCGCATAGCACCGGCCCGGCGAAGGCGGCGCGCGCCTGGTAGGGCGACTGCGGCAGGTCCAGGTCGTCGACGGTGACCTCGACGCCGTCCGGCATCGGCACGCCTTGCTTCGCCTCGGCCAGGAACGCCTCGCCCTCGGCCTCGGTGACGACGCCCTGGTCGATTGCTCGCTGCCAGGTCGTCTTGTCGACTCGGGTCAGCGAGCGGATGACATCATCGAATGCGGCCTGATCGGTCGTGTAGGCGTCGACCATGAGGAAGTAGTCCCCGAGAGCCGGCAGGATCGTGTAGACCCGGTGGCCGCCTGCGACCATAGGTCCGGCACCGCTCCAGGTCCAGCGATTCTCCGCGTCCTTGGGCGCGGGGTGGTCGAAGTCCACCGGTGACGACGCGGGCTCGGCCTTCTCGGTGAACTCGAGACCCGACTGACCGAGCAGTTCCACCGGTCGCTCGGTGGTGTCCGTGCGGCGATCCCGGAGGTAGGTGTCGTACTGATTCGCGGGATACCACTGCACCTCCAGCCACTGACCGCCGTTGCGCCAGTACTGGCTGCCGCCGTACTGACTGTTGTCCATGCCGTCGAATGTCCAGCCGTCGGCGGTCACGAGTACCTGGTAGAGGTTCGCCGCGGTCGGGGGGAGCCCCGGATCGGTCGGCTGGCCCTGGTCCGTCGAATGTGACGTGCTGACCGGCGGGGCGTCGGTGCCATCGCCGCTCCGGCCGGAGTCCGCAGGGAGCAGGCTGGTGCCGAGTACGCCGCCGGCCGCGATGACGGCGACGGCGGGGATCGCGGCGAAGGCGGCGGTGCGGGTACGGTGTCGCCGGCGGTCGACGCGGGCACGGGCGAGAAGCTGTCGTACGTCGGTGCGCAGGGGCACGCCGTCGTCGGAGGCGGCCTGCTTGAGCTGGTGGCGGATGTCGGTCACGAGACTCTCCTCGAATCCACGACCTCGCCGACGAGCGGCCGCAAGGCCTTCAGTGCATCGGAGGTCTGGCTCTTCACCGTGCCCTCCGAGCAACCGAGCGCCCGAGCGGTCTCGGCGACACTCAGGTCGTGGTAGTAGCGGAGGACGACGCACGCGCGCCGTCCTGGCGAAAGTGACGACAACGCCCGCACCATCGTGTCTCGCTCGTCGACCTCGGCGGTCGGGTCGACCGCCGCGTACGATTCGGGGACTTCGGTCGACTTCTCCCGTCGCCAGGGGCGGCGAGACTGGTCGATCAGGATACGAACCGTCGCACTCCGGGCATAGGCGAGCAGGCCTTCTCGCCTATCGACCCGGCGCCACGACCGGTAGACCCGAATCAGGGCCTCCTGCGCGGCATCCTCGGCGTGGTGCCAGTTGCCGCACATGAGGTACGCCGTTCGGCGCAAATGCGGGAGAGAGGCCGTCGCGAACGCGGTGAATTCCTCGTCGTACGACCGTCCCATCGGGTAGACCCCTCTCCGTCGTCGTCACCCCAGAGACGAGATTCGAGGCACGACCGGTTGGGTAGCGATCCGCCCTACCTTGGCATGATGGCGTCCATGCGAGCCCGCCGCACCGGCCTGACGGCCGGGATCCTGCTCATGCTCGTCGCCGCTCTGAGCTGCGACGGTGCCGCCGACGAATCGACCACGCCGCTCCACGATTACGTCACGCTGACGGACCGAATACCGCCCGTCATCGACGTGACTGCATACCACGGCGAGGAGGGCCGGCAGGCGATGGCCGACCCTTCGTTGTTCTTCCTGGGGCCGAAGGACGGCGACGCGACGGAGGCGCCGCTGATCGTCGACAGCAGCGGTGAGCCGGTGTGGATCGGCCCCGACGTGCGCGGGTACGACCTGCGGGTCCAGCACTACCAGGGCCAACCGGTGCTCACCTGGTGGCGCCGAGCCGACGACGCCAAGCGCGGCGCGGTCGTGCTCATGAACCAGGCCTATCGGCCGATCGCGACCGTCTCCACCCATGGCGTGCATCCTGACTTCCACGAGACGACCATCACCCCGCGCGGGACGGCGCTGCTCATCGGGCACCGCACGGTAGCCCGCGACCTCAGCAGCCTCGGCGGTCCGAGCCACGGCTTCGTCAAGGACAGCGTCGTGCAGGAGGTCGACATCGCGACCGGCCGAGTGCTGTTCGAGTGGAGCGCGCTGGACCACGTCCCGCTGACCGACAGCCGGGTCAAGATCCGCGCGGATGCGTACGGCGGCGGGACCAAGGGCGACGCATGGGACTTCGCGCACATCAACTCGATCACCGAGGACGGCGACTCGCTGCTCATCTCGGCGCGCAACACCTGTGCGGTCTACCGGGTCAACCGGACGACCGGCGAGGTGGATTGGACGCTGGGCGGCGAGTCGAGCGACTTCCGTTTCGTCAACGGGGCGCGATTCCTCTGGCAGCACGACGCCAAGCGGCAGCCCGACGGCACGATCACGATCTTCGACAACCACGGCACCTCGAAGCGCGGCGGCGAGTCGCGCGGGATCCGGCTGAGTCTGGACATGGCGAACCGGGCAGCGACCACGGTCCGGGAGTACCGCCTGCCGGGCGGTCGGCTGGCCGGCAGCCAGGGGAACATGCAGGTACGGGCGAACGGCAACGTGATCCTCGGCTGGGGCGCGAGCCCGACGTACTCGGAGTTCACCCCCGACGGTCAGCTCTTGCTGGACGCCGACTTCGGCAGCGGTGAGAGCTACCGGGTGTACCGGTTGCCGTGGGTCGGGATGCCGACCACGAAACCGACACTCGTCGTCGAAAACGGCACGGCCTCGGTCGGCTGGAACGGCGCCACCGAGGTGGCCTCCTGGCGCTTCCTGGCCGGTGCCGATGCCGACAGCGCCTCCGAGGTGAAGACCGTCCCGCGCGACGGGTTCGAGACCTCCGCCGAGGTGCCCGACCAGCCCTACGTCGCCGTCGAGGCCCTCGACGCCGACGGCACTGTCCTCGGCACCGGCGAGGT
>JALDXR010000358.1:0-4477 GCA_032154865.1 Nocardioidaceae bacterium | reverse complement strand
GCGGTGGGATTGGTCGACACCCAGGCGCCGTCGCGCAGCACGGTGACCCGCTTGCAGAGCTCGAAGACCTCGTCGAGCCGATGGGAGACGAACAGGACCGCCGATCCCGCGTCGCAGAGACTGCGTACGACGGCGAACAGCCGCTCCACCTCGACGCCGGACAGTGCAGCGGTCGGCTCGTCCATGATCAGGATCCGCGCATCGAACGACAGCGCCTTCGCGATCTCGACGAGCTGTTGGTCGGCGATCGACAGGCCGCGGGCCGGGCGGTGCGGGTCGAGGCTGACGCCGAGGCGGTCGAACAGGTCGGCGCACTGCCGGTGCATCGCCTGGCTGTCGATCCGGCGGAGCCGGCGCTGCGGCTGCCGCCCCATGAAGATGTTCTCCGCCACGCTGAGGTCGGGGAACAGGGTCGGCTCCTGATAGATCACGGCGATACCGGCGTCGCGCGCGTCGGCCGGTCCGGACAGCGCGAGCGGCTTGCCGTCGAGGCTCATGTCACCGTCGTCCGGGCGATGGGCGCCGGCCAGGATCTTGACGAGGGTGGACTTGCCCGCGCCGTTCTCACCGACCAGGGCGTGTGCCTCGCCCGAGTAGAGTGCCAGGTCGACGCCGCGCAGCGCCCGGACGGCGCCGAACGTCTTGTGGACCTCGGTCAGCGTGAGCAGCGGGGCGGTGCCCGATTCACCGGGCGAGTCGCTTGTCATCGCCCTCCTCGGTGAAACGTTTCACGGGTACTTGTTGAGGGACGTTAGGGCTGGATTCGGCTGAGCGTCAAGGGTTTCGGCGACATTTCTCGGATGTGAACGCGAGGCTTCGTGGCCTTTCGGGCCGATTGTGATTGACTCGATTCAATTCGGAGTTAGGCTGTGCCCCTGGATCCGTCCACGACCGAGGCGAGGTGAGTGATGGCCGCGAGCATCAGTGAGGTGGCCAAGCACGCCGGCGTGTCGGTCGGAACGGTGAGCAACGTCCTCAACCGGCCACAGCTGGTCGCGCCGGAGACCCGGGCCAGGGTGCTTCGCAGCATCGAGAGCCTCGACTTCGTACGCAACGAATCGGCGCGTGCCTTGCGAGCTGGCCGGAGTCGTACGATCGGCCTGGTCGTCCTCGACGTCGCCAACCCCTACTTCACCGATGTGGCCGTCGGCGTCGAGCAGGTCGCCGACGAGCACGACATGGTCGTCACGCTGTGCAACAGCGCGGAGGATACCGCTCGCGAGGACCGGCATCTGCAGCATCTCGAGGAGCAGCGGGTGCGCGGAGTCCTGATCACCCCGGTGGTGGAGGAGACTCCTCGACTCGAGCCGATGATCGCGCGCGGCATTCCCGCCGTTCTGGTCGACCGCGGCTCAGGCCAGGCCAGTCGCTGCTCGGTGGCGGTCGACGACAAGCTCGGCGGCCGGCTGGCGGCCGGTCACCTGCTCGAGCAGGGTCATCGCCGGCTCGCGTTCGTCGGCGGGCCGATGACGATCCGCCAGGTCAGCGATCGCCACGAGGGGATGACGATGGCGATGGAGGCGGTCAACGGGTCGCCACGGCTGCGGGTGCTCGAGCAGTCGTCGCTGTCGATTCCCTGCGGCCGGAAGGCCGGTGAGGAGATCGCCGAGATGTCGGAGCGGCAGCGACCGACGGCGGTCTTCTGCGCCAACGACCTGCTCGCGATCGGGCTGCTGCAGGAGATGATCCGGCGCGGGTTGCGGGTGCCGGAGGACGTCGCGATCGTGGGCTACGACGACATCGAGTACGCCGGGGCGGCGGCGATCCCGCTGTCGAGCGTCCGGCAGCCGCGCGAACAACTCGGCCGGGCCGCCGCCGAGTTGCTGATCGAGGAGATCAACGACGACGGGACCCATCGGCACCGGCAGGTCGTGTTCGAGCCCGAGCTCATCGTTCGCGAGTCCAGCGCCACGAGCTAGGAGCGCCAGATGACCCGAGACGTGGGCCGGACGACACGGCAGGTCCCACGGTGGTCCGAGCTGCGTCCGTTGCTTCGGCTGAAGACTCCGGAGCTCAACCCCACCCGTCGACGGCTCGGCAAGGCGCTGACCATCGAGGATCTGCGGCGGGTGGCCCGGCGACGTACGCCTCGCTCCGTCTTCGACTACACCGACGGTGCCGCCGAGGGCGAGGTCAGTCTGTCTCGCGCCCGGGCGGCGTTCGGCTCGGTCGAGTTCTGTCCGCAGGTCCTCCACGACGTGTCGACCGTCGACCCCACAACGTCGATGCTCGGGGCGCCGTCGAGCCTGCCGTTCGCCTTCGCGCCGACCGGATTCACCCGGATGATGCACCACGAGGGCGAGTCCGCCGTCGCTCGCGTGGCGGATCGCCGCCGCGTCCCGTACGCGCTGTCGACGCTCGGCACCACGTCGATCGAGCGAGTGGCCGAGGCGGCGCCCGATGCGCGGAAGTGGTTCCAGCTCTACGTCCAGAAGGACCGGTCGGTCGGCGAGGAGCTGATGCACCGGGCGACCGAGGCCGGCTACGAGGCGCTGATGCTGACCGTGGACGCGCCGGTGCCGGGTGCCCGGCTACGCGACGTCCGCAACGGCTTCGCGATTCCGCCCGCGCTGACTCTGCGCACGGTCGCCGATGCCGCGCTGCATCCGGCCTGGTGGATCAACCTGCTGACCACCGAGCCGCTGACCTTCGCGACGTTCACCAGCTGGGAAGGGACCGTCGCGGAGCTGATGGAGACGCTGCTCGATCCGACCATGACGCTCGACGACCTGGAGTGGCTGCGATCCAACTGGTCCGGCCCGTTGCTCGTCAAAGGCGTCCAGACGGTGTCCGATGCGAAGGCGGTGGTCGATGCCGGCGCGGACGGGATCGTGCTGTCCAACCACGGCGGCCGCCAGCTCGACCGGGCACCGGTGCCGATGCGGCTCGTGCCGGACGTACGCGACGCCGTCGGTGACCGAGCAGACGTCGTCGTCGACACCGGCATCATGAGTGGCGCCGACGTGGTGGCAGCGGTCGCCGCCGGCGCGCACTACACCTTGGTCGGCCGGGCATATCTCTACGGTCTGATGGCCGGCGGCGAACGCGGCGTCGACCGAGCCGCCGAGATCCTCGAGTCGGAGGTGCGGCGGACCATGGCGTTGCTCGGCGTCTCGTCCGTCGGCGAGTTGCAGCCGCGGCACGTCCGGATCGACTGAGTCGGTCTCGGCCCCGCGTCAGGGCGCTGGGAACCGGAAGTCGACCGGCTTGCCCCCGAGCCGTCCGGTCACGACGGCGCGGGGTCGCTGTCGTCCGTCGTCCCACCGCATCGTCAGTCGGCCAGGCACCGCTCCGGGTCCGGTGACGGTCACGTAGGCCCGGACCATTCCGGTGCGCCGATGCCAGGTCATCCGGCCCGAGACCGCGACATCGCGTACCCAACGCACTTCGTTCAGGCGCCAGCGCGCGACCGGCGGATCGCCGGTGAACCACCCGCCGATGGTGAAGAACCGACCGCCCTGCAGGCCCACGCCGTGTCGGCCCGCCATGTTCCACCACCGGGCCAGCACGTCGGCCACGGTCGCCGCCGTGACCCGGGCAGTCCGTCGGCGCGGACCCGCGTAGCCGAGGTCGGCGGCCCGTTTGGCGAACGTCTCGACGAGCCGGTTCTCGTGGTAGCGCTTGGCACACGACGTGTCGCCGGCGTGCTTGGTACGGACGAAGCGCAGCACGATCCGGGAGGCGCACTGGCCGAAGTCGACGAGGGCGCTGACGTGGGTCATGTTCGCGACCCGGACGAAGGTCGATCGCGGAAACGCCCGTGCGGTGGCCCGGGCGCCCTCCGGCGACGTGAGCGAGTCGAGGTCGCCGGCCAGCACCAGGGTGGGGACGTCGGGATAGACCGCGTCGCGCGGGACCGGGTGCACCCAGCGGCTCGGCGCCGGCCAGCCCAGGCAGTCGTCGTAGTAGCCGTAGGGGGAGTGCACCCACTCGCGCACCGTGAACGGTGCGAAGACCTGCGGCCGATGCCGTTGCAGCCGGCGGACCGACCGCTGGAACTGCTCGGGCCGCTGCGACGGTCGGTCTCGCATGTCGTAGGGCTGCGGGTAGTCGTTGCAGCTGACCGCCTGGTAGAGCCCCTCGGACCACCAGCGCACCGGCCCGGCGCCGCCGACGTAGGTGATCTCGCGAGCCATCCGCAGCAGCGGCCTGGCGTAGGGGTGCGGTCGCAGGACGGCTCTGGCCGCGGCGTCGAGCTCTCGGTAGATGGACGGCGTGGTCGCGGCGCCGGTGACGAGGTCGATGAGCATGTCGACGTCGACGACGACCCGGCGTACGACTCCGTCGGCGTTGGGAGCACGCCCGGCGATCGGACGGTGCCGGACCAGCCGGGCCAGGCGAGCCAGTCGGCGGATCGGCCCGCCCGGGCGCTCCGCGCAGTTGGGGCTGCGTCGGCAGGCGAGCCGGAACGCCGTCCGCAGGGCCCGGTTGGTGTCGGTGTACCACGGGTCGGTGCCGCCGACGAAGTACGCCGCGT
>JALDXR010000357.1:0-4486 GCA_032154865.1 Nocardioidaceae bacterium | reverse complement strand
GCCGAATAGCGCCTGACAACTCCTGCAGCTCGGGCTAGCGCAGTAGGTCGCGGGCGATCACGAGACGCTGGATCTGATTGGTGCCCTCGAAGATCTGCGTCACCTTGGCCTCCCGCATGTAACGCTCCACCGGGAAGTCGCGGGTGTAGCCGTAGCCGCCGAGCACCTGGACGGCGTCGGTCGTGACTCGCATCGCGGCATCGGTACAGGTGAGCTTGGCGATCGACGCCTGCCGCCCGAACGGCCGACCGGCATCGCGTAGCCGGGCCGCGTGGAGGTACGTCGCCCGGGCCGACTCCACGGCGGCCGCCATGCCGGCGAGCATGAACTGCAGCCCCTGGAACTCCCCGATCGCCCGGCCGAACTGCTGCCGCTGCCCGGCGTACTCCACGGCGACATCCAACGCCGCCTGGGCGAGTCCGGTCGCGCACGCGGAGATGCCGAGCCGTCCCGAGTCGAGGGCGGACAGCGCCAGCCGCATCCCCGTGCCCTCCTCGCCGAGCCGGTTCTCGACCGGGACCCGGGCGTCCTCGAGGATCATCTGCGTCGTCGTCGACCCGGTCATGCCCATCTTGTGCTCGGGGGCTCCGAACGACAGGCCGTCGGTGTCGGCCGGCACGTAGAACGCGCTGATCCCCTTGGTCCGATCGGCGCTGGTGCGCGCGAAGAGCAGGTAGAAGTCGGCCTCGCCGCCGTGACTGATCCAGGCCTTCACACCGTTGACGATGTACGTGTCGCCGTCGCGGACCGCCCGGGTCGTCATACCCGCGACGTCGGACCCGGCCTGCGCCTCGGACAGGGCGTACGCGCCGAGCAGTTCGCCGCCGAGTGCGTCGGGCAGCAGCCGTTTGCGCTGCTCCTCGGTGCCCGTGGCGATGCCGTAGCACGCGAGCGTGTGGACGCTGGTGCCGACGCCGACCGTCAGCCAGGCGGCCGCGATCTCCTCGAGCATCTGGAGATAGACCTCGTACGGCTGGTCGCCGCCGCCGTACTCCTCCGGGTAGGGCAGGGCAAGCAGTCCGGCGGCGCCGAGCGTACCGAAGGCCTCGCGTGGGAATCGGCCGGCCGCCTCGTCGTCGGCGGCGCGTGGCGCCAGCTCCTTGGCGGCCAGCTCCCGCGTCAGGTCGAGCAGGTCGACGGCCTCGGGCGTCGGCAGCAAACGGTCCACAGGCATGGGATCTCCATCGGCAGCGGATCCGGAACCGGACGGTGTGTATCCGGCGGCGGGAGTACTGTAGAGCGTACTCTGGTACTGACCATGGTACTTGACGGGAGCGCTGGACGATGACCCCCGATCGCCAGGACCGCCTCCAGGATCGGCTTGTCGCCTATCTGCTCAGTCACGGCTTCGCCCGGCTGACCGTCGAGGATCTCGCCCGCGAGCTGCGTTGCTCGAAGTCGACGCTCTATCAGCTCGCACCCAGCAAGGCCGAGCTGGTCGTGCTGGCCGTGCGGCAGTTCTTCAAGACCGCGACCAGTCAGGTCGAGACGGCGGTGGCGGCGGCGTCGGCGAGCGATCGCATCGGCGCCTATCTGGATGCCGTGGCCGCGGCGCTGTCGCCGGCCAGCCGGCAGTTTCTGCACGACGTCGCGGCGTTCGCGCCGGCCCGAGAGGTCTACGAACGCAACACCGAGCTGGCCGCCGAGCGGGTACGCACGCTGATCAGCGAAGGCGTCCGGGCGGGCTGGTTCCGCAAGGTCCACGCCCGCTTCGTGGCGGACGTCGTGACCCAGACGATGCTCGACATCCAGCGTGGCGGCATCACCGGGCGGCTCGGCATCAACGACTCCCGGGCCTACGCCGAGCTCCGTACCCTCGTCGACCACACCCTCCGCGACTGACCGACGATCCGCCACTCAGACAGTGACGATCCGCCACTCGGACAGCCACCATCCGTCACTCGGGTCCTGTCCAAGTGACGGATGGTTGCTGTCTAAGTGGCGGATCGTCGTAGGCGGGCGATCTCGTAGAGGGCGATCCCGGCGGCGACTCCGGCATTGAGCGACTCCAGCTCGGCCGCCAACGGAATCGCGACCCGGACGTCGCAGGTCTGCGCGACCAGCCGCGACAGGCCCTTGCCTTCGGAGCCGATCACGAGCACCAGCGGCCCGTCAGCCAGGTCGAGGTCGGGCAACGCCACCTCGCCGTCGGCCGCGAGACCCGCGATCATCAAGCCGGACTCCGCGTACGTCTTGAGCTGCCGCGTGAGATTGGTCGCGCGAGCCACCGGAATCCGGGCCGCGGCACCGGCCGAGCTCTTCCAGGCCGCAGCGGTCATGCCGGCGGCCCGGCGCTCGGGTACGACGACGCCGTGCGCTCCGAATCCGGCGGCCGACCGTACGACGGCGCCGAGGTTGCGCGGATCGGTGATGCCGTCCAATGCCACGATCAGAGCCGTCTCGCCGGCGTCGCTCGCCGCCTGAGTGAGATCGTCCGGATGCGCATAGTCGTACGCCGGCACCCGCATCGCGATGCCCTGGTGCACCGCCCGCGACGTCATCCGGTCGAGCTCGGCCCTGGTCACCTCGGTGATCGGGCGACTCTGGTCGGAGGTGAGCCGGAAGACCTCGCGGAGCCGGTCGTCGCGCTCGGTGCCTTCGGCCACGTACACCGTCTTGGCCGGCACCCGCGATCGCAGGGCCTCCACGACCGCGTTGCGACCGACGACCCACTCGTCACCGTCGTCGGAACGCTTGTGAGACGTACGCCGGGCCTGGCCGCGCTCGGCGGCCTTCGCCCGTCGCTGCGCCGGATGACCCGGACGGTCCTTGGCCTTCGGCGTCGGTCCCTTGCCTTCGAGACCGCGCCGTCGACGGCCGCCCGAGCCTGCGGTCGGGTTGCCCTTGGCGGACTTGCGGACCGCGCCGCGCCGTCGGCTGTTGCTCGCGATGGCTCAGCCCTCGCTCGGCGGCGCCACGGTCCACCGCGGGCCCGAGGGAGTGTCCTCGACCTCGACGCCCGCGTCCCGGAGCACGTCTCGAATCGCGTCCGCGGCCGCAAAGTCCTTGCGCTCCCGCGCCTCCGCACGCTGCGCGACCAGACCCGACACGAGGGCGTCCACGGTGCGTCGCAGCGCCGGATCGCCGGACCGCTTCGAGGCCCATGGCTCGGCCAGCGGATCGATGCCGAGAAGGCCGAGCATCCGGCGTACGGCGGTGAGATTGCCTCGCAGGGCGGCGGAGTCACCGTCGGCGAGCAGCTTGTTGCCCTCGCGGACGACGTCATGCAGCGCCGCCAGGGCCGCCGGAACGCCGAGGTCGTCGTCCATCGCGGTCTCGAACGCGGCGCACACCACACCGTCGGCCGGGTCGACACCGCCGGTGATCTCGGTGGCGCGCTGGACGTATCCCTCGATCCGTTCGAACGCCGTCGCGGCCTCGGCGAGCGCCTCGTCGGAGTACTCGATCTCGGATCGGTAGTGCGGTGCCAGGAGGTAGTAACGCAGCACGATCGGCCGTACCCGCTTCACCATCTCGTGGACGAGCAGGTAGTTGCCGACCGACTTGCTCATCTTCTCGCCGGTCAGGTTGACCATCGCGTTGTGCATCCACAGCCGCGCGAACGGGCGTCCGGCCGCGCGGGACTGTGCCTGCTCGTTTTCGTGATGCGGGAATCGCAGGTCGAGGCCGCCGCCGTGGATGTCGAACTCGTCGCCGAGGTACTTGCCGGCCATCGCCGAGCACTCCAGATGCCAGCCGGGCCGACCCAGTCCCCAGGGCGCCGGCCAGGCAGCGGTCTCGGGTTCCTCGCCCTTCTTGAAGCCCTTCCACAGCGCGAAGTCGCGCGGGTCGCGCTTGCCCCTCGGGTCGGCATCGGCGGCCGGTGCCATGTCGTCGATGCGCTGGTTGGACAGCTCGCCGTAGGCCGGCCACGACTGCACGTCGAAGTAGACGTCACCGGACCCGTCCGGCGCGACGTACGCATGCCCCTTGACGATCAGCTCGCTTATCATCTCGATCATCTCGGGGATGTGGCCGGTGGCCCGCGGCTCGTACGTCGGTGGCAGGCAGCCGAGAGCGTCGTACGCCTCGTGCAGCACCCGCTCGTTCGCGTACGCGATGCTCCACCACGGTCGGTGCTCCTCGGCCTCTTTGGTGAGTATGCGGTCGTCGATGTCGGTGATGTTCGCGACCAGCGTCACCTCGTAGCCGCGATACTCGAACCACCGCCGAAGCACGTCGAACACGACTTCCTTGCGGATGTGGCCGATGTGCGGCGGCCCCTGCACGGTCAGGCCACAGTGGTAGATCCCGACCTGACCGGGCCGCAGGGGCTCGAAGTCGCGGATCTCGCGCGTGGCGGTGTCGTACAGCCGAATGCTCACGGGCGCCAGCGTATCCACCCGCCACCATCCGTCACTCGGACAGTGACCATCCGTCACTTAGACAGGACCCGAGTGACGGATGGTGCCGCCTCGGGTTGTCGTGGGACTGGTCAGTACGTCGATCTACGCGGAACTGGCGGAGATGATCGACGAAATTCCGG
>JALDXR010000022.1:0-15560 GCA_032154865.1 Nocardioidaceae bacterium | reverse complement strand
CATCCAGTACAGATAGACCCACCCGTTCTGCATGAACTTCGGGTCCAGCGCGATGCCGACCAGCCCCTCCTCGGTCTTCACCAGCTCGTCGCCGCCGCCACGGTTGCCGAACACCGGAAGGGTCGCGAGCAGCTTGGCGCTCTTGGTGTCGGGGTCCCACCGGTGGAGCGTGCCACAGCCGAGGCCGACGTTCGGGTTCTCCCACGGGATGACCGGGCCGGTACGGCAGGCGGCCTTGCCGACGTAGAAGACGGTGCCGTCCGCCGCGACGTCGAGGCCGTGTGGCTCGCCGATCTGGTCGAGCTGGCCCGGCTGGTTCGGCTGGGTGAGCCGCTCGATCTTGTAGTTCGACGCGATCGTCGCCTGGCAGTCGCCGCGGACCATCCCGGTGGTCCACTGGATCGCGCCGGTCAGGTGGTCGCGGAAGTTGCCGTCGCCATAGCCATCGGCGGTGGCGCCCATGCCGGTGTAGAACGACCGGCCGCCGTCGTAGTCGCGGCACCACGAGACCGGGTGGAACGGGCCGTTGGCGCCCCGCCCCGGGTCGTAGGTCCACTCGTGCACTTGAGCGACGGTGTGGACCTGCCCGACCGGGTTGGTGTCCCAGTTCAGCCACTGGTCGGCCCGGGTCGCGGTGAGCGGCAGCCCGTCGTTGGCCGGGTGCTGCCGGTCGACGAAGCTGACCGTGGCCTCCTGCACCGGCGGGTCCTCCGGTGGCAGCGCGTCACCGGCGAACAGCTCGAGCTCGGCCAGCTGGGTGAGACCCGCGCCGGCGTTGACCCTGATGTCGAGCCGGTAGAACTCGTACGCCGTGGTGTTCTCGAACGTGAACTCCCGGGTCTGGAACCGGTTGGGGAAGTCCTCTCCAGTACGGATGTCCAGGTCGGTCCAGGTCGAGCCGTCGTTGGATCCCTGCAGCGCCCAGTTCTGCGGGTCGCGCTCGGGAGCGTCGTTGGCCGAGGTCATCGCGTAGTGGTTGATCGCGGCGGCCTCCTGGAGCTGGACGGCCACCCAGCCGGTGGGGTTGAAGGTCAGCCACTTGGTGCCGATGTCGCCGTCGACCAGATCGAACCTGGTCTCGTTCGGCGGGTTGTCGCCACTGGCCGTGGTCGCGCTTTCCACGATCGGCTCCGGGTCCGGCAGTGCGCCGACCGGACGGGCACCGATCAGACCGCTGAACCACTGGGAGCGCTCCTGCGCCCTGGCGGCGTCATGGATGCCCAGGAAGCCGCCCCCGGCCTCGATGTAGCGTTCCAGGCTCCGCTCCTGGTCGTTGCTCAGCTCCGCGCCGGCGGCGGACAGGAACACCACGCCGCGGTAGGGCCGCAGACCCGTGGTGCTGAACACCGACGGGTCCGTCGAGACATCGACGTCGAAGCCGCCGTTGGAGCCAAGCTCCTGGATCGTGTCGGCAGCCTCCAGCACCGGGTCGTCCTGCTCCTCGGTCGGGCCGTGGAAGACCAGCACGTTCACCGTGCTGCTTTCCGGGGCCGCCGGGGCCGATTGGGGCGCTTGTGCTTCTCCCTGTGCCGGCAGGGCGGTCAGCCCGAACGCCAGCACAGCGCTCGCCGCCAGGGCCATCGCCTGGCGCCGTGATCTCGATCGCGCGGCATCAAGCCGCGGACCTGGCTTGCTACGTTTGTACATGGAAATCCTTTCTCGACCGCTGAGTCGCTGCGGTATGGCGGGGAGTTCCCGGCTCGATTCGGCCGCGTACGAGGGCAATCGGCTGCGGCCGAAGCGAGCAGCTACGCACCGGCCGTGGCGGCGCGCTGTTGAGCTCGTCGTTGGCGTTGCGGAGGCGCGGATCGGGCTCCGCCTCGAGAGCGGCTGCGCCGCGTGGCGCAGATGCCGCATCGCGCAGGAGCCGGCGTCGCGGTGACCGCCCGAGAAAGGTGCCGCTGAGATGGACCTAGTTTTGCCGAAGAGTAGCTAAATACTGTCATCGGCCAACACTTTCGAATGGTATTGGCGGTTTCCCTAAGTTACGGCGTAACTACGTAAAGTTTCAATATCTAGATGCGAACTTTCGCAACTATTCTTCGAAATGGCTGGTTAGGCCGCTGTCGCACCGATCGACCGGCCTCTTCCAGCCGCCGGGCCGGCTCACAGGTCTCGCCGCCGCGCCAGGTCGACCAGGGCCCGAAGCTCGGCCGCGGCGCCCGGCTCCGGTTGCGCCCGGTCCAGTGCATCCAGCGCCAGTCCGGCCCGCCGATCGGCCTCGGACTGCGCCCAGGCTCGACCCCCGGCCTGCTCCACGAGGTCCGCCATGCGGTCGGTGTCCGGGACCAGGCGATCCTCGGCCGCGTAGAGCGCTCGGAGCTTCTCCCCCGCGCTCGTTCCCGAGGTCAGCGCCGCCACGACCGGGAGCGTCAGCTTCCGTGCCGCCAGGTCGCCGTGGACCGGCTTGCCGGTCAGCTCCGGGTCGCCCCAGATTCCCAGCAGGTCGTCGGTGAGCTGGAACGCCACCCCGAGGTTCCGGCCGAACTCCCGATACGGGGCGGTGTCGCACTCGCCGTCGCACATCGCCATCGCGCCCAGCTGGCAGGCACACCCCAGCAGGGCTGCGGTCTTCGCCTCCGCGAGCCCCAGGCACCGCTCCAGGTCGGCGTCGTCGGCCCGGCCCTGGACCTCCAGATCGGTGCCCTGCCCGACCCACAGCTCGAGGAACGACGCCGCCAGCGTCTCCACACCGGCACCCACTCGGGACAGCTGGTTCAGCGCCAGCGCCAGGAGGGTGTCGCCGGTCAGGACGGCGTACGCCACCCCGAACACGTCCCAGGCGGCCGGCCGATGCCGACGTACCGTGTCACCGTCCATCACGTCGTCGTGGAGCAGCGTGAAGTCGTGCATCAGCTCGACGGCCACCGCCGCCGCGATCAGCCGATCCGAGGGTTCGGTGCCATCGGCGCCAACGGCCCGCCCACAACTCAGCACCAGCGCCGGCCGCAAGGCCTTGCCCGGGTGGCCGGCGGGCCGGCCATCTGCGTCCCACAGCCCGGCGTGGTAGCCGGCGACCAACCGGACTCGGGGCGGCAGATCGTCGATCGCCGCCCGGAGCGAGGGTTCGATCAGCTCCCGGGTCTCCGCAAGCAGCCGCCCGGCGAATCCCGCCACGATCGGACCGTCGCCGGGGTCCACTTCTAGCCCGGGTTCGGTCGCCGCTCGGCTCATCCTGGTACCGGCCGATCGGCTTCGACCGGGGCACCGGCCAACTGAAGCAGCAGGTCGCGGACCTCGGTCGCCTCGAACCGCTTCCGGGCAGCGCTCGCGTCGGAGCACAGCAGCATCGGTCCGTCCGCCGGGTCGGCGGGTAGGCGCCCGTGACTGCCGCGCACCGGTGACGGATCCAAGGGGACCACGTTCATCGCGTACCGGAATCCGAGCTTCTTGCGGGCCAGCCCGGCGCCGGCGCGCAACTTCACCCACTTGTCCTCGGGGTCGAGGAACAACTCGGCGGGGTCGTACCCCGGCTTCTTGTGGATCTCCACGGCGCGGGCGAAGTCGGGCGCCCGGGCGTCGTCGAGCCAGTAGTAGTAGGTGAACCACGCATCCGGCTCGGCCACCAGGACCAGCTCGCCGGCACGCGGGTGGTCGAGGCCGTAGGCAGCCTTGCCCTCGGCGTCGAGTACGTCGGCGACGCCGGGCAGTGCGCCGACGAGCTCACGCACCTGGTCCAGGTCAGCGGGATCCTTCACGTAGACGTGGGCCAGCTGGTGGTCAGCCACCGCGAAGGCGCGCGACGTCCAGGGGTCCAGCAGCTCGCCGCTGGCATTGGCGTGGACGTGGAGCAGGCCGTTGCGGCGCAGCGCCCGGTTGACGTCGACCGGCCGGCGCACGTCGGTGATGCCGTACTCGCTGAGCACCACCACGGTCACGCCCTGCTCTCGAGCGTCGTCCAGCAGTGGCGCCAGCACGCCGTCCAGCTCGCGGGCCGCGCTGACCGCCTGCGGACTACTGGGCCCGTAACGCTGCAGGTCGTAGTCGAGATGCGGGAGGTAGGCGAGGGTCAGGTCGTGCTCTGGCAGCAGCATCCGGGTGGCCTCGACGATCCAGCGCGAGCTGGCGATCGATGCGGTCGGCCCCCAGTAGTTGAACAGCGGGAACGCGCCGAGCTGTCCGGTCAGCCGGCCGTGCAGCGAGGGCGGCCAGGTCCAGCAGTCCGGCGACTTGCGCCCGTCCGCGTGGTAGACCGGCCGCGGCGTGATGGTGGTGTCGGTGCTCGACCCCATCGCGTACCACCAGCACACATTGGCCACGCGGTAGTCCGGCCAGGCGCGACGGGCCGTCTCCCAGACCTTCTCACCCGCGACGAGCCGGTTGTGCTGCCGCCAGAAGAGCACCTCGCCCAGGTCGCGGAAGAACCACCCGTTCCCGACGATCCCGTGCTCTCGCGGCGTCGTGCCGGTCAGGAAGGTGGACTGGACCGAACAGGTGACCGCCGGCAGCACGGTGCCGAGCTCGGCGTCGAACCCGTCCGAGGCCAGCGCGCCCAGCCGCGGCATGTGTTTGAGCAGTCGCGGCGTGAGCCCGACCGCATCGATGACGAGCAGCTTGTTCACAGCACCGGCTCGCTCCGCTCGCCGCGGCTGTGACGACGCTGCGTTGGATGGTTCGCTCGCAAGCTCGCTCACAATGCCTCCAAGCCGATCTCGAGGAGTCGATCCCGAGCCCAGTCCAGCTCCGCGGCGATGCCGTCCACCAGCCCGTCCGGTCCCTCCGGACGACGGCCTTCGGGGAGCACCGACCAGGTGTACGTCTCGACCTCGATGTGGTCGGTCACCGCCGTCGGCCCACCCAGCAGTACGACCAGCGTCTGCCGCAGGTGGTCATGGGTGCCGTCCAGGGGTTCGGCGGGAGGCTCGTGCAGCGGCACGTGGTAGTGCACTCGCCATGGGCCGCGGCCACGCAGCGCCCGCCGCCCGTCCAGCGCCTCCGGCAGGTCATCGCGGCCTATGGTCCGCCGACCGGAGCGCTCGCGGGTCTGGTGCAGGAAGCGGTCCTCGGAATACGCGCGCAACGCCTCCCGGGTGGCCGCCTCGGCCGGCCTCGCCGCGTGCAGAGCCGCCGATGCCTGGGTCTTCACGATGGGCAGGCCGGCGTCCGCCAGCCGCTCGACAGCCGCCGCGGACTCCTCGAACTCGACGGCCAGGTGACACGTGTCGAGACTGACGCCGATCCAGTCGGTGTCCACGTGGGCGAGCCGCTCCACCGCGTCGGTGGTGGTCTCCACGGCGCATCCGGGCTCCGGCTCGAGTCCGACTCGGATCGCCCAGCCGGTGTCGGCCTCCAGCTTCTCCAAGCCCTCTACGAGCCGGGCCAGGTGCTCTTCGGCCTGATGCTGCCGGTCGGCGTACCACGGACTGCGCCAGCCGAGCGGCAGCGTCGAGATGCTGCCGCGCGCCGCGTCGTCGGGCAGCAGCCGGGCCAGCACAGCCGCGCAGTTGAGGGTGTACTCCAGCCGGCTCGGGTCGCACCAGTCCGGCCGGTAGACGGCCTTCTTCACCTCGGGATCGTGGAAGCCGGCGTACGGGAAAGCGTTGAGCGTGACCACCTCCAGCCCGCTGTCCGCCAAGGCCGCGCGCAGCCGCTCCACGTCGGAGTGGTCGGCCAGATGCGCGGCCACGGGTGCCGGCAGCCACAGGCCCAGCCCCAACCGGTCGACGCCGAGCCGGGCCCGTACGCCACCGCCGTACGAACGGACCTGGTCGAGCAGGGCCTCGAAGTCCTCCGTGGGGTGGACGTTGGTGCAGTAGGCGAGATGGACGACGGTCCCGTCCGGATGTCGGAAGCGCATGGCTCACTCCTGCCCGGTCGGGCGCTGCCCTCGCAGCACCGAGTTGCCTTCGAACGTGGCCGCGGGCTCGGCCTCGATCTCGTCGAGCAGCAGCCGGCCGCTCTGCCCATAGAACGCCACCGGGTTCTGCCACAGCACGCGATCGACGTCGTCGTCGGTGAGCCCGCTGTCGAGCATCGCCCGACCGGTCTTCGCCGTCTTCAGCGGATCGCTGCGGCCCCAGTCGGCGGCCGAGTTGACGATCATCCGATCCAGCCCGTACTCGGACAGGATCGCCACCATCCGGTGCTCGTCCATCTTGGTGTCCGGGTAGATCGAGAACCCCATCCAGCAGCCGGACTCTGCCACCATCTGGACCGTCAGCTCGTTGAGGTGGTCCACCAGGACGCGCTCGGGCGGCAGGTCGGAGCTCTTGACCAGCTCCAGTGTCCGGCGGGTGCCTGCCTCCTTGTCCCGGTGCGGGGTGTGCACCAGCACCGGGAGGTCGTGCTCGCCCGCCAGCTCCAGCTGGTGCGTGAACGCCTTCTCCTCCTCGGCGGTCATCGAGTCGAACCCGACCTCGCCCACGGCGACCACGCCGTCCTTGGCCAGGTAGCGCGGCAGGATGTCGAGGACGTCCACACATCGCGGGTCGTTCGCCTCCTTCGGGTTCAACGCGATGGTGCAGTGGTGCCGGATGCCGAACTGGGCGGCCCGGAACCTCTCCCAGCCGAGCAGCCCGTCGAAGTAGTCGCAGAACGAGCCGATGCTCGTACGCGGCTGACCGAGCCAGAACGCCGGCTCGACCAACGCGCGCACCCCGGCGGCGTACATCGCCTCGTAGTCGTCGGTCGTACGAGACGTCATGTGGATGTGCGGGTCGAAGATGCGCATCTGGTCTCCTGTCCTTCGTTCCCCGTTTTCAGCTCCGACTGCCCTCGTGTTCGGACCGTTCGTCAGCGCTCCAACCGACCCGGTCGAGCACCCGGCTCGCGTCCGGCGGCACCGGCCGACCGGCGGCAATGCGCTCGCGGCAATAGTCGGCCACCATCCGGGCCAACTCGGCGTCCGCGCGCTCGTCGAGGCCGGCCACGGCGTCCAGCGGAACACCGACGAAAAGGCACTTCAGAACGCCCTGCCGCCAGGCCTCCGCACTGAGGTGCCGAGCTCCATAGGCTCCGAGCGCCGCCGCCACCAGGCGTACGTCGTTGGTCCGCAGTGCATCGTCGACCAGCGGCATCGAGGCCGGCCCGGGATCGGGGTCGATCGCCGACAGGGCACGCAGCACCCCACGTTTCTCGTCGGCGTCGCCGTAGCGGTAGAGCTCGGCCAGCTCACCGTCGAACCGCTCGGGCCGATCGCGCCAGGCGCCGGCCAGCGTCGCGATCAGCGCCACCCGGGCCTCGTCCTCGAGGCGCGGATGCCGGATGCCGTCGGGGTCGTCCGGCTCGGACGGTCCGCGAGCCACCTTGCGCGCGACCGCGGGGAACAGCACCGCGATCCGCTCCGGATCGTCGACCACCTCCCGTGCCAGGTCGCCCAGGCGATGCCGGGCGTCGGCATCGAGATGCGGGGTGAGGTGGTCCGTCAGCGTACTCATGTCCGATCGCGCCTCCTCGGCTGGACGAGTGATGTCATCAGGTACGGACCACTTCCCGCTCTCGCTGGGCCCCGGCAAGGGCCGTACGCAGCGTCTCCAGGGACCGGGCGGCGACCACGGGAGCCGCGTGTCCGTGCCGAGGCAGCTCCACCGCCGCCAGGCCCGAGTAGTCGACGTCGAGCAGCGCGCCCAGCGCCTCCGGAAGGTCCACCTCGCCGGCACCGAACTCGAGATGCTCGTGCACTCCGGGGACCATGTCGTCGAGCTGCACATTGGCCAGCAGCGGCCCGGCGGCGTGGACGCAATCGGCCACCGTGCCCGGCTCGTTGCAGACGCAATGGCCGACGTCCAGGGTCACCCGCAGCCGCTCCGGCGAGCCCAGCCGGCGGCGCAGTTCGAGCACCCCGGCGACGGTGTCGACGAACATGCCCGGCTCGGGCTCGAACGCGCACACCACGTCGTACCGCTCGGCCTCCGCGAGCACCGCCTCGACTCCGACGACCAGCCGGCGCCAGCCCTCCTCGGCGTCAGTGCCCTCGGGCAGCGTGCCGGACCAGAACGACACCGCCTCGGCTCCCAGGCCGGCGGCGATCCGTACCGCCCGGCAGAGCAGATCCACCCGCCTGTCCCGGCCCTCGGCCGACACCAGCGTGGGCTCGTGCTTGTGCCACGGGTCCATGACGTAGCGTGCCCCGGTCTCCACCACGACGGCCAGGCCGAGGCTATCCAGCCGGTGACCAACCGTGGCGGTTCTGGCGGCCAGATCCAGCGCGAACGGATCGAGATGCGGGTGGTCGACGGTCAGCGCGACGCCGTCGTACCCGAGCCCGGCGATCACCTCCAGGGCGTCGTCCAGGCGGTGGCTGCCGAAGCCGTTCGTCCCGTAGCCGAGGCGCAGGCTCATGTCGGCGACACCACCTTCGATGCCGCCCGCGCCCCCGGTCCCGCGAGCAGCAGCCCGCCGGCCACACCGAGCGAACCGGACCGGGCGGCCAGGGCCGACTGCAGCAGGATGACGCCCCGGATCCCGGATCCGGTGGCTTTGCGCACCGTCCCCGCGTCCGGGTTTCCGGCCGCCCGCAGCTGACTGCGCCCCACGACCGTCGCGTAGACCCCGGCGAGGCCGGCGCCGGTCAACCGAACCGCCCGGGTGCGCCAGGACGGTGCCGGGCGACCAGGTCGCCGTGGCGGTAGCGCCGCGGCCGAGGCCGCCGCGGCGGTGCCGATCAGCGCGGCGTACGCAACGGACGGCTTCGCGCCGTGTACCTCGCCCCGGCTCAAGACGGTCACGCCCAACGTGTGGGCGGCGACGGCCGCGCTGGCGACCGTAGCTTCGCGCCAACGGCTCCCGGCGCCGAGCAATACGTCCAGTCCACGGGCGGCCGCCATGCAGGCCGGGCCGGCAGCTGTCTGCTTCGCCAGCAGATCATAGGTCCAGGCGGTCCCGGCCACTCGGACTGCGCCTCCCAGGGCCTGGCGACCGCCGACAAGCGCGGCCACGGTCAGGCCCGCAGCAGTCAGCCCGGCAGCTACTCCCAGCGCCTCGGCCGGACGTACCCGGCCGGACGGGATCGGCCGCTCCGGTCGTTCCTCGCGGTCGAGCTCTCGGTCCGCGTAGTCGTTGAGCGCCATCCCGGCCCAGTAGAGGCACGCCGACGCTACCGGCAGCGCCCAGGTCCGGCGCCCGTGCGGCCAGCCAGCCGCAGCAGCGCCGGCCAGTGAGTCCCCGGGTACGGTCAACGCCGCCGGGAGTCGGACCAGCTCGACCAGATCCCGGGTCCTCACGGCCGGTCCCCCGTCGCGCCTAGCTGCTCGCACCAGCGCACCAGTGCTTCCCACTGTTCGGTCAACGCGTGCACGTCGCTGCCCGCGGGGTTCTTGAAGAAGAAGGCCAACGCGGCGAGCGGACCTGCCTCACCGACCTGGTGCGCCCGGGCCACCAGCCGGACCAAATCGAGCACCAGGGGTGCGGCCAGCGCCGAGTCGCATCCGGTCCAGGTGAACTGCAACGACATCTGGGTGCCGAGGAAGCCCTCGAACGAGACCATGTCCCACGCGGTCTTCCAGTCCCCCAGGTCGGGCACGTAGTCGATGTGCAGCGGCCCGTCGACCGGGTGGCCGAGGATCGCCTCCACCCCCTGGCCCTTCGTCACCGTCTTGCTCTCGGCGTTCGCCGGATCGGCCAGCGTACGACCGTCGCCGCCGCCGAGCAGGTTGTACGACGACCACGACCGGACTCGCAGCGCGCGCATCGCGAACATCGGCGCCAGCACGGTCTTCAGCAGGGTCTCGCCGGTCTTGCCGTCCGAACCCGCCCATGGCAGCCCGGCCTCGGTGGCCAACTCCTCGAGCGCGGGCAGTCGCGGTCCCGGACTCGGAGTGAACGCCACCATCGGGCAGCCCGCACGGAACGCTGCGTACGCATAGAGCGAGGTCGGCGGCAGCGGCGACTCCCCGGCATCCAGGGCGCGCTCCAGCTCGGCCAGCGACGCCAGCTCCGACGTCTCCGGTGCGGGTGGCTCGGTGCTGGACACGTCGACCACCACGACCCGCGCCAAGTCGTGCTCCTCGCGGAACGCCCGCAGGTCGCCTTCCAGTACGGTCGCCGTCTCCCGCTGGGACCGTCCGTCACGTCGGATGCCAGGCCGGATCGAGTGGTCCACCGACGCGAGCTCCGCGGCCAACGCGGTCGAGATCTCGTGCGGCACAACCCTCGCCGCCACGAGCTCCTCGACCCGTTTCGGCAGCGACACGTCGGCCACCTCGTGACCACCGAACACGAAGCTGCGCAGCTCCGGCAGCCGGGCGGCGGCCACCGGCGCCAGTTCGCTGACCAGTCCGACCTGACCCGTCAGGCCGGATCGCACCGCCAGCGCTCCGGCGACGGCGGTGGTCGCGACCGATCCACGGGCTCCGACGAACCAGACCCCGGTTCGAGTCTCGCTCGAACCCTCGGGGGGCTTGCCGGTGTCCGTCACGGTCGTTGGCCCGGGTTGAAGTTGGCGAACTCCTCCATGGCCATCAGTGGTCGTAGCCGCCCGAGGAACTGTGGTGTCACGAAGGCCTCGCGCAGCACGTCATCGGCGAGGTAGTTGCCGATGGCCGCCATGATCATGCCCTGATCCAGGGACAGGTACCACTGAGCGACTGTGCCGGTGTCGACGTTGACCGAGTCGCGGAATCCCCAGTCGGTGTAGATGTCGAAGTCGTTCTCGAGGTTGGCCAGGTTCTCCATGGCCTCGTCGGTGGCGTATCGCAGCGCGAGGAACGACGCGTGCGGCGTGACGACACCGTTGGTGTAGTCCTCCGGCTCCGGCAGTGGCTGGGGCTCGCGGCCGGGACAGCCTTCATATCCAGGACGCGGTACGACACCGTCGTTGTTGGACGGGTAGCCGTCGGGGTCCATTCCCAGCCACGTGACGCCGTACGTGCGATATCCCCCTTCGGGAACATCGGCCGGTGAGAAGCCCCAGTAGCCGTACTGAGCTTCGTTGAGACCGTGCTCGATCTGCGCCTGGGCGTACAGCGGGTGATTGATCCGCCAGCTTCGCGGTCCCCACTTCTCTTCCGGCACGAACAACGGCACCATCAGGCCTTCGAACATGCTGCCGCCCCAGTTGGGCACGATCCGCATGCCGCGGTACTCGTAGGCCCCCTCGAACACATCCACACCCAGGTAACGGCGCCACTCGCCGACCGGCCTGGTGAACGTCCAGGAGAAGTCGCACGAGGGCGGGAAGGTACGGAACGGCCCGAAGTAGTGCCGGCGCGGGATCTCGCCCTTGCCGATGCCGATCCAGCTGGCCATCCGGACCTCGCCGAGCGTGTCGTAGCAGCACGGCGTCGCGCCCGTGCTCGGCACGTAGGCGCGCATGATGAGGTTGCGCTCCGGCACGTAGTAGAAGCCGAAGTCCATCCCGTCGTACAAAGCGCCGGCGCGGTCGGCCAGCTCCGGCACCGCCCCGCGAATGATCTGCAGGCCGGTCGCCAGCCAGGCGTTGTCGACCGAGGAGAGCTGTGGCTCGAGCGGCGCTCCGCTCGGCGGCCAGACCGTCAGCTTCTCGCCGGTGCGGTAGTCGTACCAGTTGTAGAACTGCCCACTCGCCTCATGACGTTCCATCTGCTCGACGGTGCTCAAGGTGGTGGAGAGCCGGTCGACGAGCTCGTCGTGGTCGATGATGCCGAGCTCTTCGGCGACCACGGCGCTCCACATGTAGGAACCGATGTTGGTGGTCGACGTTTGCACACTGGTAGTGCCGTCGAGATGCAGCCGGTCCGAGGGCAGACCACTGTCCTCGTCGGTCATGGCCACGAACGAGGCCCAGGTGTCCTCGGCGTACCGCATCAGGGTCGCCCGCCGATCGGAGCCGGCCGAGGTCGCCGCGGCCGAGGGCTCCGAGCCCGTCGGAGCCGCGATCGCCGCCACGGGGGCGGCCAGCGCGAGTGCTAGCAGCAGGGCAAGAGTCGCCCGCGTCTTCAAGTACATAAGGGCCTCCGTCTGCTGATGGATCGTGCCCCCGTGTGGGCCGCCCCGCCGTGGGCGAGCGGGGCGACCCGGGTGTCGTCGGGTCGGTCAGAACCTCAGGTTGCGGAGATAGCTGTAGCCCACCTCGGCGGTCTGCCGTGGCGTGACGTCGGGCTCGTCGTTCTCCACGATGTACTGCTGGACCTGCTGCGCGGCGAAGACCCGGGCGAAGTCGATGTGGCCCTTGCCCGGGTCGGCGAAGTCACCGTTGGCGGGGTTGCGGTCCTTGACGTGGTACTGCCGCACCCGCTGCGGAGCCGCTCGCATGACGTCGATCGCGAAGCCCTCCGGGTCGTTGACGCCGTCACCGCTTTGGATCCCGCCGGTCACCGCCCAGTAGATGTCGATCTCCAGGTGGACGTTCCGTGGCTCGAGGTCCTCGGTCAGCACGTCCCACGGCCGCCGGCCGTTGCCGAAGTCGGTGCTGAACTCGTGGGCGTGGTTGTGGTAGCCGTACTGCAGACCGGCAGCCCGCGCCGCCACGGCCTCGTTGTTCATCTGCTCGGCCCACATCTTCCAGTCGTCCTCGTTCGGGGAGCTGAGGAACGGCACGACGATGGAGGTCTGGCCGAGTGTGAGCGCGTTCTCGATCTTCTCCTCGAGGGCGGCCTGGGAGCCGCTGATGCCGTCGTGGCTGGACATCGTCCGGATGCCGATGCTGTCGTGAAACGCACGCAGCTGCGCCGCCGTACGCCCGAAGTAGCCGAGCGCCTGCTCGACCTTCGAGTAGCCGAACCCGGCGATGTAGCGGAGCGTGGCGTCGTAGTCGACGAACAGGTCGTTGCGCACGGTCCAGAGCTGGATGCTGATCTGCCCGCGCGGCACTCGGCGCATGCCCGCCGCAGCCACTGGCGATCCGGCCAACCCGGTCGCGGCCAGGCCAGCGCCCGCGAGTCCGACCAGCGACCCGCGAAGGAAGTTGCGGCGGTTGGTCCCCCGCTGGGCGAGCGACTGCTTGAGCGCCGCCTCGCCGTCGTATCCGTAACACATGCTGGTGTTGTCCTTTCGACTCGGTGATGCGTGATCTGCACTCGCGCCGGGGCGCGGCGCGACGCGTTGGATGAGGACCCGGGCACCGGCTCTCGGGTACCGGCACCCGGGTCCCCGGTCTGGTTAGTCGGTCGGTTCCAGCTCGACGACGTCGAAGCCGGTCAGCTCCGGCACGCCGGTGTCGGTGTACTGCGCCGTGAACACGCCGCTGAGGTCCTCCTCACCCGCGTGCCCGGCCGCGTCGGTCTGGATCGTCCCGGAGCAGCCGAACTGCGTCGTGATCCCATGCCCGTGACCGGCATGGCCCAGGATGTAGTCGACCCGCACCCGCGAGCAGTCAACGGCTTCGTCGTCGGTGACGCTCACCTCGAACGGCACGGCGTCGCCGAAGGAGAAGGGCTGACCGTCGGTCGGGGTGACGAACTGCACGACGGGTTCCTGGTTGTCGCTCGCGGTGATCAGGACCTCCGCCGTCGCCGACTTGCCGCGGTCCTGCCCACCCTGATCCGTCACCTTCAGCGTGGCGCGGAAGACACCTGGCCGCTTGTAGGTGAACGTCGGGTTCGGCTGCATGGAGTCGACGGATCCGTCGGCGTCGAAGTCCCACGCATAGCGCAGCCGGTCGCCGTCGGCGTCGGTCGTACCCGCGCTGGAAAACGACACCGTCAACGGCAGGCCGCCCTCGGAGACGTCCGACGACGCCTTCGGCTCCGGCGCGTGGTTGCCGCCCGGGCCGATGTAGTCGATCCGGGCGAGCTGCGCCAGCGGATGGTTCTCCACGAAGAAGCCGTCGCCGTACTCCAGGATGTAGAGCGCGCCGTTGGGCCCGAACTCCATGTCCATCACGTGGGCGAACCGGAACGACGCCAACACCGGCTCGATCCGGTCGAAGTTGCCGCCGTCGTCGAGGTGGAACGCCTTCACGTAGTCACGGGTCCACTCGTAGAACAGCGGCACGCCGTCGTAGTACTTCGGCCACGCCACGGGCGCGTTGCCCTTGGTGTTCTGGACGTCGAAGTCGTACGCCGGGCCACCCATCGGACCGATGCCGTTGTCGCCACCCGGAGCAGCCGGGCCCAGGTCGGGGAACTCGAAGGACGGCGGGTAGGTGTACCACACGTCGGGCTGAGTCACCGGTGGGAGCTGCGTCATTCCGGTGTTGTTCCGCGAGGTGTTCACCGGGTTGTCGCAATCGAACGGCTGGCCGCTCGAGACGAAGTCGGGGTCCGACCCGGCGTCAGGACCGTCGGGCACGAACTCGCCGTCCACGTACGGCAGCTCGGCGGTCGCGCAGTACGGCCAGCCGAAGTTCGCCGGCTCGCGCACGATCATCCACCTGCCTCGGCCAGCGGGACCGCGGGCAGGGCTCGCCTGACTGGAGTCCGGCGAGTAGTCGCCCACGTAGAGGGCGTCGGTCTCCGGGTCGATCTCGATGCGGAACGGGTTGCGGAACCCCATCGCATAGATCTCGGGCCGCGTCTTCGGCGTGCCCGGCTCGAACATGTTGCCGTCCGGGATGGTGTAGCCGCCGCCCCTGGCGGGCTTGATGCGCAACACCTTGCCGCGCAGGTCGTTGGTGTTGGCCGCGGTGCGCTGCGCGTCGAACGCCGGGTTGCGGTTGGCCTGCTCGTCGATCGGCGCGAACCCCTGAGACTCGAACGGGTTCGTGTCGTCGCCGGTCGAGAGGTAGAGGTTGCCGGCAGAGTCGAACACGATGTCACCGCCGACGTGGCAGCAGACGCCGCGGTCGACGGGCACGTCGAGGATCTGCTGCTCAGTGCCCAACCGGATCCGGTCGCCGCCGAGCTTGAACCGCGACACCCGGATGAGCCCCTTGAACGGCTCGAAGTCGGCCGGGTCGCCGAAGAACGGCGCGTCGCCCTCGTTCACCCCTGGTGTCGCCGGGTTGTCGGCCGGTGTGTTCAGCGGCGGCGAGTAGTAGAGGTAGACCCAGTTGTTCTCCTCGAAGTTCGGGTCCAGGGCGACGCTCTGCAGGCCCTCCTCGTCGTGCTGGTAGACGGGGATCCGTCCGGCCTGCGTGTTGAGGCCGGTGTCAGGGTCGTGCATCCAGACGACGCCCTGCCGGGTCGTGTGTAGCACCCGCCCGTCGGGCAGGACGGCGAGGTCCATCGGCTCGCCGGGGAAGTCGTTGAGGGTCACCTTCTGGAACTCGGAGTCCGGCGGTGGCGCGTCGGCCTCCGGAGCCTGCGCCGTCGACATGGTCGGCGACGCGAGGAGCATCGTGGCCGCCACGGCCACGGCTCCAGTGCGGGTCTTGTTGCGCATCGTGTCTCCTCACGCTCTCAGGGTTGGGCGGGCGGTGCGCTGGCCGCCGCACCCGCGCTCGGGGGATCTGAGATGGGGGGGTGCGCAGGCCGCCCCACCTTCACGCTCAGCAGTGGTCGGGGACTCCTCCTCCCTCGGGTCGGATGTGGCATGTACTCACGGCAGCTCCCGCAGGGGAGCTCCGAGAAGAGGCGTCACTCGCCGTTCAGATCGGTGGAGAATCGCCCGTCGCCGTGCCGAGAATGAAACGCAGAGGTGAGCACCCGGTTTTGCCGGATGGTGACCATAAAGTGTCATCGGATCAGCCCCTCTGCGTGGCGCTGATCCACAAAGTTACGACCTAGTTACAGCTAGTAGCAATACTTCCGGACGAACTTTCGCAA
>JALDXR010000356.1:0-4505 GCA_032154865.1 Nocardioidaceae bacterium | reverse complement strand
GAGCACCACGCCCAACCGGATCGACCTGAACCGCGACTGGGAGAACTTCGCCCAGCCGGAGTCGGTGGCGTTCTGGAAGCTCTGGCGGGACACCGCCCCCGAGCTGGCGCTGGACCTGCACCACATGGGCCAGGCCCCGATCGTCGAGGGCACCAACGATCTCAACCAGTTCCAGATCGGCGCCCGCTCCATCGACCCGTCCCGGATGACGGCCGAGCAGTGGCTCACCAACCGGCAGATGGCGATGACCAGCGTCGAGGCACTCGACCAGTACGGCTTGGCGAATGTGGCGCACTACCCGCTGATCGACATCACCAACGCCGCGCTCAGCCGGATGCTCATGGGCGGCACCGCGCCGGCCGGTGAGCAGCCCGTGACGAACACGCCCACCCGGGGCGCGATCTTCTACGAAGTGCGGTCGGTCGGGCAGAAGAGCAACGGTCAGCTGGAGAACCTGTTCCGGGTCCCGACGATGGCCGTGCTGCTCTCAGCCGCCGACGGGTCGCTCGGATCGCAGGACGTCTCCGGCTACCCGGACCTCCCGTTCGCCTCGCAAGAGCCCTGTGGAGGGTGAGGTTCGCTTCGTACGAGCCCTTTGGGATGTGAGGTTCGCTTCGCACGGACCCTTTTGAGATATGACGTTCGCTTCGCACCAGTCGTGTGAAACGTGACGTTTACTTACCGACCCCTATGGAACATGAGAGGACTGTTGATGCAGAAACGCATGCTCCTGGCCTTGGCCGCCGTTGTCGCCCTGGCGGTCGGCCTGATCGCGTCGCCCACCCAGGCCAATGACGGGAATGCCGAGTGCAAGAACCTTGAGGATCCGTCAACGTCAGGATGGACCAGCCATGCTGAGCTTGGTCGCAAGCTCACGCAGATCGAGGAGACCAGCTCCGGCCGGGTCGACGTCTCCGTGATCGGCGAGTCCAGGCTCGGCCGCGACATCTGGGCGGCTCGGGTCGGCACCGGCGATCGCGTGCTGCTGGTCACCAGTGAGATCCACGGCAACGAGAAGACCGGCACCGAGGCGCTGCTGAACTTCTTGAAGGTTCTGGGCTCGAGCAACACCGCAGAGGCTCAGACGATCCGTGAGGGCCTCACGATCGTGGCAGTTCCCAAGTTCAACCCGGACGGCGGCGAGCTGAATCGGCGGCAGAACGCGTACACCTGGGACGAGGTCATGCAGACCTATCCGCAGCTCCAGGGCACCACTCCGCCGTTCTACTACAGCAACCGACTGGGCGGATTCGACCTCAACCGGGACTTCAACGCCGACCTCGACTACGAGCCGCAGGCGGCCGACATCCCGACCGACGAGGTTGATCCCGGGCTCTACGTCACCAACGAGGCCCGTGCCCTGCGGGACCTCTACCTCGACCTCCAGGCCGAGTTCGGTGCGGTGGACGCGTACGTCGACCTGCACCACATGGGTTCGTGCAGTCAGCAGAACGACACCGACAAGTACGCGACGGTCGCGCTGGACTTCCCGCCGCTCGGCTCGGAGATCGACGGCAACCCCCGCTACGACGCCTGGCCTCTGCTGGATCAGGACAAGTCACGTCGGTTCGCCCTGGCTGCCGCTCTGGGCATCCGTGAGTTCGCGCAAGGCGAGTCCTCGCCGTTCTTCGGCGGTGTGACTCGCTACACCCACCAGCAGATCGTCGATGGCTACAGCTTCGACCGCGACTTCGCCGGTCAGGCTCGCTCGGCGTTCGCCCTGAACGGCACCGGAACAGTGCTCTTCGAGGTACGCGGGCAGTCCGACGACTGGGGCCAGAAGCAGAAGGGCCAGCTGATCAAGGCCGTGCAGGCGGGCGTGACCGGCCTGGCCTCGCGGCTCGCCGACGGTTCGGTCGACAATCTGAACGGAGACGACTTCTACGACCTGCCGAAGTACTGGTAGGGAATCTGGCTGGGCGGTGCGGCGCCTCGACGTGGTGCCGCCCAGCCGGTCCTGCCCGATCTAATCCTGCGTCAACGATTCGATGATCAGGTCGGTCGTCTCGCCGGGTCGCTCCAGACCCGGGAGATGGCCGGCCCAAGTCAGCTCCACGAGCCGCGCACGGGGCATCGTCTCGGCGAGGTGAGCGGCGATCGCCTGGAAGTGGTCCATGTCGTGGTGCCCGGCCACGACGACGGCTGGGCAGGCGATCGTGGCCGGATCCACGTCGACGGTCGCCATCTCGGGCTGCATCGGCTCGGCATCGGCGGCCAGCTGCACTTCGAACGCGTGGCGCTGCATGTCGCGTACGAAGTCCCGCGCGGCGTCATCGGCCTCCGGGCCCAGCCAGGTCGCCACGTTGAGCTCGACCAGACCGTCCAGGTCGTCGGCCTCGACAAGCGCCTCCTCGCGCTCGTCGAACGCCGCAGCGGTCGGCGTCGGGTCCAGGCCGGCGAACGCGGGGCACAGCAGGACCAGGCGCGAGACCCGGTCCGGATGCGTCGCGGCGACCTCGAGCGCCACCCGGCCGCCGAACGACGATCCGACCAAGGCGGTTCGCTCCACGCCGAGGTGGTCCAGCAGCGTCACGACGTCGTCGACGTTGGAGTAGCGCCCCGGCGGGATCGGCGTGTCGCCGAAGCCGCGAAGATCGCAGCGGATCACCCGAAACCGGGAGGCGAGGGGGTCCCATTGGTCCTGCCAGACTCGGCGGTCGGCCACTCCCGCGTGCAGCAGGAGGACCGGATCGCCGGAGCCGGCGTCGTCGTGAGCGATCAGCACACCGGAAACGTAGCGCCGCGGCCGGCCGAGATGCGACCGAGTTCCGCCGCCGCCAGCGGGCCGGTCACCAATCGGCCACCTGACGCTTGACCGTAGTTAAAGGGCGACTTAACGTGACCGATACCGAGGAGGTTCCGCACCGCCGGTGCGGTAGAAGATAGCGCTGAGCCCGATCTCGGGCGGGAACGGGGGATGCCGAGCCATCGGCATCGACGCGTCGTGCGTACGCGCCCGGGTCGTGGGAGCCCCTTCGGCATGCGGCGACAGCCGTCGCCCGGCGATCGGAGGTGGCAGGTGGCGCTGTTGACCGGCGAACTACTGGTGTTGCTCGGGTTCCTCCTCGCCATCGCGGTGGCCGCGGCGTTCTGGTTGCCGCGACGTGGCCACGCGAAGGTGATCGACGCCGTACGAGACGATGCGCGTCGCGACGCCGACCGGGTGAATCGGCAACTGGAGCAGATCGAGACTGATCGCGCTGAGCTGTCCCGGGGGCGGGAGGATGTCGAGCGGCGGGAGAACCGGCTCGCCGAGCGCTCCGATCGGCTCGACGCCAAGCTGAGCGAGCTCGACGAGCGATCCACGGAGCTCACCGCTCGCGAGGCCGGGCTGGAGCACAAGCGGGCCGAGCTGCTCGACATCGAGGCCGAGCGGACGACGCTGCTCGAAGGGGTCGCCGGCCTGAGTGCGGCCGACGCCAAGGCGGAGCTGGTCGCTGACATCGAAGCGGACGCCAAGCGGGACGCGATGCGAACCGTACGCGAGATCGAGCGGGCTGCCACCGAGGAAGGTGAGGCACTCGCCAAGCGCATCCTGACGACGACGATCCAGCGGCTGGCCCCGGGGCAGACCGCCGAGTCGGTCGTGACGGTCGTGCCGTTGCCGGGTGGCGACATGAAGGGCCGGATCATCGGTCGCGAGGGCCGCAATGTCCGGACCTTCGAACAGGTCACCGGCGTCAACGTGATCATCGACGACACACCCGATGCGGTCCTGCTGTCGTGCTTCGACCCCGTGCGACGCGAGACTGCCCGGGTCGCACTGGAGCAGCTGGTCGTCGACGGCCGGATCCATCCGAGCCGGATCGAGGAGATCTTCGAGCAGAGCAAGGCCGAGGTCGAGCGGCTCTGCGTACGAGCCGGCCAGGACGCCGCCGCGGAGTTCGGCATCACCGATCTGAATCCCGAACTCGTCCGCACGATGGGTCAGCTGCGCTATCGCACGTCGTACGGGCAGAACGTCCTCGAGCACGTCCGCGAGTCGGCGCACCTGGCCGGCCTGATGGCCGACGAGATCGGGCTGGACCGGACCCTGTGCGTACGCGGTGCGCTGCTCCATGACATCGGCAAGGCGCTGACCCACGAGGCCGAAGGCAGTCACGCGCTGGTCGGAGCCGATCTGGCCCGGCGCCACGGCGAGTCGGACGACGTCGTCCACGCCATCGAGGCGCACCACAACGAGGTCGAGCCGCGTACGGTTGAGGCGATCCTGGTCCAGGCCGCCGACGCGATCAGTGGCAGCCGCCCCGGTGCCCGGCGCGAGTCGCTCGAGTCGTACGTCAAGCGGCTCAAGCGACTCGAATCGATCGCCGGCTCCAAGCCCGGAGTGGACCGGGTGTTCGCGATGCAGGCCGGCCGCGAGGTGCGCGTCATGGTGCTGCCCGACGAGGTCGACGACATCCAGGCGCAGGTGCTCGCGCGAGACATCGCGAAGGAGTACGAGGAGGAGCTGACCTATCCCGGTCAGATCAAGGTCATCGTCGTACGCGAGTCCCGCAGCACCG
>JALDXR010000355.1:0-4511 GCA_032154865.1 Nocardioidaceae bacterium | reverse complement strand
ATTTATGGGTTTCTCTATGTCAGCAACTGGACGTGGACATACCTCGATAGCCCTGGCGCACGACGTGACCTGATGGAAACGGTCGCCGGTGTCTGCGCCAGCGACCTTGCGCTTGCCGGCTGGGCATGGACCAGCGGGTGTCCGCCGCGAAGGCCGAGGTCGAGGTGGCGGCCGAGGCTCCGGAGGAGCAGCAGAAGACTCCGAAGGTCGAGTTCAGCGACTTCAGCGTGGGCGATTCGGTCATGGTGGTCGACGGCCCGTTCGCCACGCTGCACGCCACCATCACCGAGATCAACATCGACGCGCAGCGCGTCAAGGCGCTGGTCGAGATCTTCGGCCGGGAGACCCCGGTCGAGCTGAGCTTCACCCAGATCCAGAAGGTCTAAACTGCGACAGCAACGCCCCTAAGCCACACCCCACGGAAACCACAAGGATTAAGGCAGACAAGGCTATGCCCCCGAAGAAGAAGGTCGCCGCCCTGGTGAAGGTCCAGTTGCAGGCTGGATCGGCGACGCCCGCACCCCCCGTTGGCACCGCCCTCGGCCCGCACGGCGTCAACATCATGGAGTTCTGCAAGGCCTACAACGCCGCGACCGAGTCGATGCGCGGCAACGTCGTTCCGGCCGAGATCACCATCTACGAGGACCGGACCTTCAGCTTCATCACGAAGACGCCGCCGGCGGCCGAGCTGATCAAGAAGGCGGCCGGCCTCGCGAAGGGTTCGTCGACTCCGCACACCGACAAGGTCGGCCGGATCAACCAGGACCAGGTGCGCGAGATCGCGACCACCAAGCTTCCGGACCTCAACGCCAACGACATCGACGCCGCCATGAGGATCGTCGAAGGCACCGCGCGTTCGATGGGTGTCACCGTCGACCGTTGATCCAAACCTGTGGCAGGGCAGCTGCGGCGCCCGACACGACCACAACTGGTAGCACGATTCGAGAGGAAACCAGACATGCCGCGCAGCAAGAACTACCGCACGTCCGCCGAGCAGATCGACGAGGCCACCGCGTACTCGCCGTTGCAGGCGATGCGGCTGGCCAAGTCGTCGGCCAAGACCAAGTTCGACGGGTCCGTCGGCGTCGCGATGCGGCTCGGTGTCGACCCGCGTAAGGCCGACCAGATGGTCCGGGGCACGGTCAACCTGCCCCATGGGACCGGCAAGACAGCTCGCGTGCTGGTCTTCGCGACGGCCGAGAAGGCCGAGGCGGCCCGCGAGGCCGGTGCCGACCACGTCGGTGCCGACGACCTCGTGGAGAAGGTCAGCGGCGGCTGGCTCGACTTCGACGCCGTGGTGGCGACCCCGGACATGATGGGCAAGGTCGGCCGGCTCGGCCGGGTGCTGGGCCCGCGTGGCCTGATGCCCAACCCGAAGACCGGGACTGTCACGCCCGACGTCGCGAAGGCCGTGTCGGACATCAAGGGCGGCAAGATCGAGTTCCGGGTCGACCGGCACGCCAACCTGCACTTCATCATCGGCAAGGCGTCGTTCAGCGAGCAGCAGCTGGCCGAGAACTACGCGGCGGCGCTCGACGAGATCCTGCGGCTCAAGCCGGCCAGCTCGAAGGGCCGCTACCTTCGCAAGGTCACCGTCTCGTCGACGATGGGCCCGGGCATCCCGGTGGACCCGAACCGTACCCGCGATGTTTCCGCCGAGGACGCCTGATCCCCTCGGGTGATTGGCCTGCTGGTCCCGTACGCTGACCGTCGACACTCGTCTCGTACTCAGGGGAGATCCATGACGTTTCGACGTGCCGCGCTGGCGATGTCGTCGGCCGCTTTGATCGTCGTCGCCGGCTGCGGATCCGCGTCCGACACCGGCAACTCGGCCTCCGACTCGGACCTGCCGGGTGATGCCGGCGCGCTGACGCTGGCCAACTTCGCGTCGACGACCAGCGAGGCGCAGGAAGACGCCCGTTCGGTCCATCTCGACGCCGACTTGGGCATCCAGGGCCAGTCGATGTCCATGAGCGGCGACATCCAAATGGGCGCTTCGGTCCAGGACACCTCCTTCGCCCTGGACATGGACACGGGTGACCTCGGCGGAAACTTCTCGATGGTCCTGGTCGACGAGACGCTCTATATGAACGCGGGCGAGATGACCGATGGCAAGTTCATCGAGATCGATCTACGCGACGAGAGCAACCCGATGGGTGCCCTCTACTCCCAGCTCGCCGGCCAGACCGACCCGGCTGCGATTACCCGCGCGCTCGAGGGTGCCATCGAGAACCTCGAGACCGTGGGAACGGAGGAGATCGACGGCACGACGACGACCCATTACCGAGTCGAGGTCGACGCCCGTAAGGCGCTGTCGAAGACGCTCGGCGACGCCATGCCGTCGGGCTCGCTCGACAGCCTGCCGAAGACGATGACCTACGACATCTGGGTCGGTGAGGACGATCTGCCGCGGCGGCTCGACTACGACATGATGGGGACCTCGATCACCCTCGACTTCACCAAGTGGGGCGAGCCGGTCGACATCAAGGCTCCGTCGCCGTCCGAGATCAGCGATCAGGATCCGACGTCGCTGATGTCGCCGTCCCCGATGACGTAGCCGCGATCAGGTCGGCGCCGACCGCGTCGACGTCAGGACAGCCGGCCAGCCGCATGCTCTCCTCGAGCTCGGCGGTCAGGTCGGTCAGCAGCCGTGACACTCCGTCGGCGCCGTCAACGGCGAGCGCCCACAGCGCCGGGCGGCCGATCAGCACGGCCCGGGCGCCGAGCGCGAGCGCGCTGAGTACGTGCTCGCCGCGGCGCAGGCCACCGTCGACGTACACCTCGGCGCCGCTGTCGCCGACGGCGGCGGCAACCTCCGGAAGCGCGACGGCGGTCGCTACCGCGCCGTCCAGCTGCCGGCCGCCGTGGTTGGACACGATGATCCCGGCGGCCCCGGCGTCGACGCAGCGCTTCGCGTCGTCGCCGCGCAGGACGCCCTTGACCAGCACCGGGAGGCCGGTGACGTCGGCCAGCCAGCCGATGGAGTCCGGGGTCAGGTCGGTCGCCTTCTCCAGTGCCTCGTCGGACAGGTCGGCGTCGATGTTCGCGCGGAGGTGCTCTGGAGGCAGGACGTCCCAGACCGTCGGCTGATCCGGCGGATCCTCCTTGCGGCCGACGACGGCCGTGTCCGCGGTGAGTACGACCGCCCGGGCGCCGCCGTCGACGGCGCGCCGCAGGTACGCCTCGGTCGCCGCGCGGTCGCGAAGGACGTACGACTGCACCCACCAGGGTGCGCCTTCGGCCCCGATCGCCTCGAACGTGCTGCCGGCGTTGCTCGACACGCACAGCAGCGATCCGGCCACCCGCGTGCCCTCGGCCATCGCGAGCTCGCCGTCGGGATGCGCCTGCCGCTGGATGGTCGTCGGCGCGACCAGGATCGGCGCCGCGACTGGCGTGCCGAGCACGGTCGTCTCGGTGTGAACCGTCGACACGTCGACGAGCACCCGCGGTCGCAGCCGTAGGTCGCGCCAGGCCGCCTCGGCCTCGGCGACGCTGCGCTGGCCGGACGACCCCTGCCGGATGTAGCGGTGGACCGGCTCGGGTAGGCGCTCCGCGGCCGTAGGTTCGAGCGAGTCGATCCAGCGCATGGCGGGTAACCTACTTGAGCCCGCGCATCGGTTCCGATTTGGCTCCGACCGGCGCCGACCCCTAACATTGAGGCGCCGAAGACCGCTGGTGGTCGATTCGTGGTTCACGATCAGACCGAAGGTCCCGCTTCGCGGGCGGCCCGCGCAGGTGACACGAATCGTCCACGTCGATGACGTGGCTCGCCCCGTGCGCCCTGCGCCGGGGCTGTTCTCTTTGAGGGACCGAGCCCGCGGCCTCCGGTTTGACCATGTGATGCACGTGCGGAAGGAGACCCATGTCGCGTGCAGACAAGGAGACGGCCGTTGCGGCGCTCGCCGACGAGTTCCGCAACTCCAGCGGCGCCGTCCTGACCGACTATCGCGGCCTGAGCGTCGATGATCTCCAGGCGCTGCGACGCGCCCTGGGCGAGAACGCGACGTACGCGATCGTCAAGAACACCCTGACCAAGATCGCCGCCGAGGACGCCGGCATCGATGGCATCTCGGAGCTGCTCGTCGGTCCTTCGGCGATCGCCTTCGTCAAGGGCGACGTCGTCGAGACCGCGAAGGGCCTGCGCGACTTCGGGCGGTCCAACGAGGCGCTGATCATCAAGGGCGGCTACCTCGAGGGCAACCCGGTCACCGCCGACGAGATCCGGCAGCTGGCCGACCTCGAGTCCCGTGAGGTGCTGCTCAGCAAGCTCGCCGGCGTGCTGCAGGCGTCCCTGCAGAACGCCGCCTCGCTGTTCAACGCACCACTGGCCGACGCCGCCCGGGTGCTCGGAGCCCTGCAGACCAAGCTCGAGCAGGACTCGCCCGCCGAGCCCGAGACACCGGCCGAGACCGAGGCGCCCGCCGAGCCCGAGGCCGAGGCGGCCGCCGACGGCGACAGCTAATCCCGCAACCAAGAACCACAGCAATCCCACAGCAACCAGGCACCCACAC
>JALDXR010000354.1:0-4519 GCA_032154865.1 Nocardioidaceae bacterium | reverse complement strand
GGGCCCGCCGGGATGGCAGGCCCTGCTCACACAGTCTGACCGTTCAGCTCAACCCATCACGGTCACGGCAGGTTGCTGGCGCGGTGGAGGAAGGCGGTCATCTGGCCACGGGTCACGATGCCGTTCGGACAGAACGTCGTCGGACCGCAGCCATGGGTGATGCCGGCCGCCGCCACGCGGTTGATGTTGGCCTCGTGGGTATTGCCCTCGTCATCGGTGAAGAAGTCGGTCGAGGTGGCCGGGAGGTGGTAGGCACGCGTCAGGAACGTGGCCATCTGCGCCCGGGTCACCAGGCCATTCGGGCAGAACGTGGTCGGGCCACAGCCGACGGTGATCCCGGCGGCCGCGACGCGGTTGATGTTGCCCTCGTGGGTGTTGCCCTCGTCATCGGTGAAGAAGTCGATCGAGGTCGGCGGGAGGTTCAGCGCCCTCACCAGGAAGGTCGCCATCTGCCCACGGGTCACGAGGCCATCGGGGCAGAACAGCGTCGGCGAGCATCCGGCGGTGATGCCGTTCTCCCATGCCCAGACGATGTCGTTGACGAACTTCGAGTCACTGATGTCGGTGAACGGCACGACGACCGGGTCCGGAGGCGGCGGCGGGGGCACCGGCCCCTGCTCGACCGTGAGCGCGATCGCCTCGTTCTCCTGGGGCGACCCGGCCTTGAAGCCGGCACGTGCACCATCGGTGAAGAGCAGCACGCCCGTTTCACTCGGATTCGTCCCCACTTCCCCGAAGTCCATGACGTTGAGCGCCGCGGACCCTCCGGCCGGCACGTCGCCGGAGCCGAAGCCGTCGTCGCCGACGACCGGGAAGTAGCGCTCGCCCAGCGGGGCGAACTCCATCCCGGTGATCATGTCGGTCGTCCGCCCGGTGAAGTACGTGTCGACCGCGAACAGGTCGGCCGTGATCGGCGTCCCGAAGTCCGAGGCATCCATGCCGATCTGCTCCCCGCACAGGATGAGCGTGGTGTTGCCACTGTTCGTCCCGTGATCGGTCAGGAAGAAGATCGACACGTCGGTCGTCGCCAGGTCCTCGACCCAGACGGCGTTGCGCCCGTCGCTGAGGTCGCCGGCCAGATCGAGGTTGTAGACCGCGAAGTCCGCCTCGCCGTCACCGGTCGTGTCGAGATCCCACTCGAAGGCCGCCGGGGCATTCGCGTGGGTCTGGCGCTCCCAGGTGTTCACGGCAAGCAGGAGCAGGAACGAGTCGCTTCCCGAGCAGAAGCCGGCCGGAACCGGGATGGTCTGCACGCCCGCGTAGCGCAGGTCGATGGTCGGAAGCTGCTGACCCGGCTCCGCCGCGGGGAGCTCGGGGCTGGTGCCGATCAGCGAGTAGCCATCGATGGCTCCCACGCCGACGCCGGCGTTGTCGAGCTCGATGCTTCCGGCCGGGAGGCCCTCGAACTCGCCGTCGATGGTGACGGTGTCGTCCGAAGCGGTGACCTCGCCCGAGCGCCGCGGCAGGACGTGCCACGCCAGGTGAAGCGGCCCGACATCGATGTAGCCATCGACCTCGAGCTCAGTCAGAGGCAGCGGGTTGTTGCCGCTCCCGCCCGAGTCGAGAGTCCAATCGAGAAGGTTGGACGCGTCGATCGAGACGGTCACGTCGAAGGTCGCCTCGCCACCGGCGGGGACCGTGACGTTGGCCGGCGCCGAAATCGACACCGCGCCCTGGGCCTCGTCATTGGCGAAGCGATAGGACGGCGAGATGTCGAGCGTCTCCTCGCTCCCGCCGTAGTTGTGGACCGTGACCTCGCGAGTGAGCGTCACGTCGTTCGTCGCGTCGACGAAGCCGAATGACAGCGCGCCGGTCTGGAGCTCGGTGTCCCAGGCCGCCAGGTTCGACCCGTAGAACGCGTCGTCGACTCGGACCTCACCGGCACCGATACGGGCGATTGCCGCCAGCGGGGCATTGATCGGTGCGCCAGGCGCGTCGTTGTAGATCTCGGTCTCGGCGTAATTCATCAGCAGCGACTTGATCTCTGCCGGTGAACGGTCCGGGAACTGGGAGAGCAGGAGCGCCGCGGACCCGGTGACCATCGGCGCGGCCCCGGACGTGCCGCCGAACGGCGTCGCCCCCGTGTCCGTGCCGACTTCCGCAGAGACCGAGGCACCGGGTGCGCCGATCTCGGGCTTCACCACGTTCGTCAGCATCGTGGGTCCTCGAGACGAGGATCCGACCATGCTGCCGACCAGTGGGAGGCCGCTGCTGGGATCGATCTCGACGGAGACGGTGCCACCGTCGAGCGCGTCGCGCAGGTCATCGGCGGTGGCGAGGCTCACCATGAACCCCGGGATCGAGGAGCACAGGTCATCCGGGCACGCGCCAAGCGAGCCGGTGAACGGCGGATCGTCGTTGACCATCCCGATGATGCCGGCGACCGCCCCTCCGAACGCGATGTTCGAGATCTTCAGGCTGAAGTCACAGGCACCGCGGTCGACGAGGACGACGAGCCCCGCAAGCGAGCCGGCCGGGAAGGGCCGCGTCCCGTTATTCGGGTCGGCACCGACATCGCACCCGTTGAGTGCGCCGCCGGCCCCGTCGCCGTACTGCAGGTTGCCGCTCACGAGTCCGGAGTCGGCAAGGGACTGCGACCACGGCTGGTGGACGGCCGGGTAGGGGCCGAGGCCCGATGGCGACGTCACCGCCAGCAGCGGAAGGACGTCGGACGGAACCGCGGTCTGGGCCACGGAAAGGGCGCTCGGCGCGGCTGCCGGAGAGCCCGTCACATACGGCTTGTCGGAGCCATTGCCCGACGAGGAGACCGTGAGGATCCCGAGGGCCGAGGCGTTCTCGACCGCGAAGGAAAGATCGTCGTCGATCCACTGACCGTAGTCGGAGCCGAGCGACATGTTGATGATGTCGGCGTGGTCATCGGTGCTGCCGTCACCGTTGGGGTCGAGCGCGAAGTCCATGCCGAGAAGGAGTGCAACGCCGCTGCACGCGGTCGAGACCGCCGAGCAGACCTTGACGGCGTACATCTCGACGCCGGGAGCCACGCCGTCCTCGCCGCCGATGATGTCGGCGACGTGCGTGCCGTGACCGCCCTCACAGAGCGGCGCGTCCGGGGCGGTGCCAATCGGCTTCCCGCCGCAGTCGATCGGGTCGGGGTCCGGTGACAGCGGACCGCCGCTGTCGCTGTCGTCCGGCCACGCCTCACCGACGAAGTCGAAGCCGCCGATGATGTTCGTCTGGTTGCCGATGATGTTCCAAGTGGACTGGAGCGTCTTGTTCGTCTGAGACGTCGTGTCGGGGCCGTAGTGGGTGTTGTAGCCCGCTACGGTGCCACCGAATGCCTCGTGGGTGTAGTCGATCCCGGAGTCCAGGACCGCAACCGTGACGCCCTCGCCGGTGACATCCTCGTCGTCGTGCAGGGCCGCCGCACCGATGTACGGAACGGTGTCGGACAGGGCCAGCCGATAGTCGATGACGGGCCGGATCGAGAGCACGTTGGGGTCGGCAGCCAATGCGGTCAGCTCGGCCGCGTCGACCTCGAGGACAACGGAGTTCGCCGCCACCTCGGTCTGCGCCAGGACGCTTCCGTCCGTCGTCGCCACGAATCGATCCTGCTGGGCGGTCACCGCCGCACGCGCCGTGCGCTGGGCAGCCGTGCCGCCGCCGTCCGCGGCCACTTCCGCGACCGATGGCGCTGCCAGGCGCACGACAACCTGTCGAACGCCGGTCGCCGAGAGGAGCGACGCTTCCAGCTTGGTCGGGCGCGTGGGGGCGACGCCGGTGACAGGCCGGTCGAGCCTCAGATCGTCGATCCCCGCGGGAACGCGCGGTGTGGCACGAGGACCGGCAGCGAGCGCGGCCGACCCTCCGAACACTCCGAGGACAAGTGCGAGCAGCACGGAGATCGAAAAGGCACGACGCACAGCAGTTCTCCCTCAAAAACCTTGGCGCGAAAACGGCCGCCGGCAGGCTCAGAAAATTGCCGGGCGGGCGGAATAGGGCGCCATCCTACGATGCCCCGCGGGCAGCGGTCCAGCATTTGCGACACGTTGTCCAAGGCAACCTTTCGCGGATCCTCAGCGTCCTGTGGCTTGAATGCACCGCTCCCTGCTGACCGCCGCACTCCTGTTCGCCGTGATGCTCGCCGCGTGCGCACGGACGGGCTCACCCACCGATGCGCCCGCTCCCTCCGAGCCAGCGACCACCGACCGGCCGGCACCCTCGGGTCGAACGTTGCACACCGCTCCTCCCTCGACGGCCGCGCTGGTGGGCGAGGTGCCCGCGGAGGTGCTCGACCCAATCCTGACCGCTGCCGCGGAACGCTCCGGCGTGGCCCGCGGGGACCTCGAGGTCATCCGGGCCGAGCAGGTGACCTGGTCCGACGGGTCCCTCGGCTGCCCCGAGCCCGGCCAGATGTACACCCAGGCGCTGGTGGACGGCTATCACGTGGTGATCGTCGCGGGTGACGAAGAGCTCGACTATCGGGTGGGATCGGCGGGATCATTCTCTCTCTGCGAGAGCCCGCTTCCGCGAGGCGGCTGAGCCGATGCCAGACGCCCCC
>JALDXR010000353.1:0-4519 GCA_032154865.1 Nocardioidaceae bacterium | reverse complement strand
GTCCTGGCCAACCCGCATCTTCGGCGTCAGCACTATCCGCGCTTGGCCGCCTCCGACTTGATGCGGTCATTCGTAGTAGAACTTCTGCGGCCCTGGATAGACCCACGTCAGCGCGTCGCGGAGTCGGTCCCGCCAGTTCTCCCAGTTGTGGCCGTCGCGCGCCTCGACGTACCGCACGGTCATGCCGGTCGACTCCAACGTCGGCACCATCGAGCGGTTCGGCGCGATCAGCGGCTCGTAGACGCCACAGCTGACGAAGAGCCGGTCGGCCACATGTGTGGGCCGGGTGCGGTACCGGTTGACGAACTTCACGACCGGGTCGAAGACCTCGCCTCCTCCGTGGTCGGTGCCGATGTCGGTGAAGACGAAGGACCCGGACATGAGCACGAGCGAGCCGTAGGTGTCAGGAGCCCGGACGGCCGCGGCGAGCGCGGCAACTGCACCGAAGCTGGAGCCCAGCAGGCAGCGGGCGGACCGCTTGCCCATGAGCGGCAGCGTGGTCTCCAGCCGCGGAACGAGCTCGCTGGTGAGGAAGCGGGAGTAGGCAGCCGAGTTCGCGTACTCGGTGAGGCGGTCCTTCGGGTGGAGGAAGGCGACGACTGTCTCTTCCACGTCCAGCCGGTGGATCAGATTGTCGAGGACAGTCTTCGCGGCGGCGTACTGCAGGAAGTCCGGTCCGTCGTGGACGAGCAAGAGCGGGTACGACGCTGTGCGCCGGAAGCGGGCGGGTAGGTACAGGGTCACCTGGCAGTCGCGCCGCAGCGCCCGGCTCGGCACGGTCAGCGGTACGAGCTCGCCGGGCCGGGCTTCGGGATCGGGCATGGTCCACTCGGGTGTCTCGTACCCATGTCCGAAGCAGACCGACGAGGTGCCGACCGGGCTGTACGAGAGCTTCTCGTTGAGCGGGTCGTTGGTCCGTTCGACGTGGTCGCCTCGCCTGATCTCGAGCTGATAGTTGACCCGCGACCCTTCGGGGATGTCCAGGACGAGGTACCACAGGTCGGTGTCCCGCAGACGCCGCAGCGGCAACAGCTCCGGCAGGCCCACGATCCGCTGGACGACGAACACCTCGTCGGCCTCGCCGCGGAAGAGGAACGTACAGCGCGAGCCCTCGACGATGGGGACCTCGTGGCGGCCGAGGAAGCGGTCGACCGCGGCCGCGTCGAGAGGCTTGCGGTCCTTGAGCCGATCGATGGCGAGCCGGCGGGGTGAGACGCCGGTGGGAAGCTTGTTCATGACGCACCTGCGTCCGAGACCCGGCCGTCTTCGGACAGGACGCGCGCATCGGCGGGGAGCCCGCCTTCGGGTGAGAGGGACACCCGCGCGCCGTCGTCCAGCACCAGGCATTGCGTCGGGGTGAATCGCCGCGCCAGCACCGACATCCGGACCCTGTCGTCGACCCGCAGCCGACGACGCATGTGCGGCAGCGGCACGAGACCGCGAACCACGCCAAGCCCCTCGCCGAAGACCTCGGTCTGGGCCACGCCGTGCGGGACGAAGTCATGGAAGAGGACGACCCGCTCGGAAAGCGCCATGGCGCCGGCCGACCATGCGATGACGACGTCTGGCAGGTGCGGCTCGACATGGAACAGGTGCATCACCCGCGCCAGCTCACCGACGTGCCCGCCGGCGACGACGATCGCCTGGGACTGCTGCAGGATCCGCTGTACTTCGTCGCGATGCCCGGCGACGGAGGGTCGGTCCTGCGGCGACCAGGCGGCGTAGAAGGTGTGCTGGGCGGCACGGACGCGGGCCAGGTGCTGCTCGTCGACCAGCCGGACCACCTCCAGCGCATCGCCGAGAGCGGCCTCGCGCCAGCGTGGATGACCTTCCTTGCTGTGCGCGACTTCGTACGCCGCTCGCAGGACGTGATCCAGCTGGCCGATGTAGAGGCTGCGCAGCTCGGCGAGGACCGCGTCATGGTCGCGCTCGGCGTGGGCATACTCCCGGTCGCACTCGTGGACGTCGAGCCAACGGGAGTGCAAGGCCAGGTTCACCATGCGGCCGCCGAGCAACTCGTCCAGCTCGGCATCGTCGGCCTCGCGCTCTTGCCAGCCGGCCGTCACCGCGGCCACCGGTCCCTGCGGGTCCAGATCGCGCACGACATGCTGGACGCTCGGCCGGCGTTGCGGCCCGAGCAGCGTCACCTCGCGGCTCACGCCGCGTGCACTTTTATCGTGCGCCCGACCTTGCCCAGGATTCCCCGGAGTACGTCGTAGTCGCCCCGCCGCATGCGGACATACGCGTTGGCCATGTAGCCGGCCTCGACCGGCTGCGTGGGCGTGCCCGGCTCCGGCAGATGCGCATCGAGCACGAACTCGCCGAACTCCGCCTGCATCTCCTCGACGCCGGAGTACCCGGTGATGTGGCCGTCGCGTTCGGGACGCAGAGCGACGATGCCGGTGGCGAAACGGCGCGAGGGGCGGGTCGCGACGTGCCCGTGCACGACGGCGTTCGCCCATTCGCGATAGAGGTCGATGTCGTTGCCGGCCGAGTAGAGGTCCCAGGCCCCGACACCCGGCGGTCGGCAGCCGATCTCGGAGAATCGCAGCCCCTTGGACCCGAAGAACCACTCCATGTGAGTGGCGCTGGTGCCGATGTCGAGCGCCTCGACCACCCGATGCCCGAGTTCACGAAGCTCGTTGTAGTCGGACACCGAGTCCAGGCGGTTGGTGCTGACGAACTGCGGCGAGATCCAGCGGGTTCTCATCGCCTCGAGCACGTTGGGGAAGTAGTGCGACACGAAGTCGAGGGCGGCGTTCCCGTCGACCGACAGGGTGTCGTAGAAACCCTCGTGACCGTCGACGAACTCCTCGACCGCGATCGACGTGACGCCTTTGGACCCGAACATGGACAGTGTCGCCTCGAGCTCCTCACGGTTGTCGACTCGGGTCGTGTCCTGGGCGCCTGCTCCGGTCCGCGGCTTCAGGATGACCGGATATCCGACCGCGTCCACGAAGGCCCACACCTGTTCGGCATTGTCAGCCGCGGTCGAGGCTGCGGTCGGCACTCCGACGGCACGCAGCGCAGCCTTCATGGACGGCTTGTCACGGCACAGCCACGTCGTACGCAGCGACGTCCCGGGGATCGTGCAGCGCTCGCGAACCTCGGCGGCGACGAGCGTGTGCGCCTCGATCGTCGCCTCCAGGCGGTCGACCCAGAGCTTGTCTTGCACCCAGCGGACCGCGTCCGTCATCACGCCGACGTCGCCGACGTTCGAGACCTGGTGGTAGTGCACCATCCAGCTCTTCAGTTCGTCGTCGAGGAAGTCCTGCGGTGACTCCCCGATGCCGATCACCTCGGCGCCGACCTCCGCCAGGCCACGGACAAACTGGCGCTGGTTCGTAGGAAAGCTGGGTTCGACGAAGATTACTCGCACCTCGGCCATGCTAATGCCGGGGCTGTTTCGACGACTCACGCCCCGGGTAACGTCCGTGGCGTGATCGCCGCCGCGTTCGTCGCGCCGTACCTGATGGAAGCCACTGCGCGCTTCGCGACCTGCGCTGCTTCGCTGCCCGGCGTGAGACTCGGTCTGGTCACAAGCGAGCCGACCGAACGGATTGCCCCCGAGCTGCGCAGCCGGCTGGCAGGTCACTGGCGGGTGGACAACGCGCTGGACCCGAGGCAGATCGCCGAGGGCGTCTCGGGGCTCGGCCGGCAGGTTGGGCGCATCGAACGGCTCGTGGGTGCGCTCGAGCAGTTGCAGGTGCCGCTCGCGCAGGTGCGCGAGGCAATGGGCATCGAGGGCATGGACGTCCGCACGGCGGTCAACGTGCGGGACAAGCCGCGGATGAAGGACGTGCTACGTGCGGCCGGCGTGCCGTGCGCCAGACACGCGTTGGTCCACGACGCGGGCCAAGCGAGGACCTTCGCTGCCGAGGTCGGCTTCCCCCTCGTGGTCAAGCCGCCGGCGGGCGCCGGCTCGCAGGCCACCTACCGGCTGGACGACGTCTCAGCGCTCGATGGATGGCTCGGTGCGCTGCCGCCGAGCGCCGCTGCCCCGGCGTTGCTCGAGGAGTTTCTCGTCGGAGAGGAGCACACCTTCGACAGCGTGACGGTCGGCGGCGAAACGGTCTGGTCGTCGATCGCCGACTACCGGCCACCGCCGCTCGAGGTGGTGCGCAACCCGTGGATCCAGTGGACGGTGCTCCTGCCCCGCGACATCACCGGCCCCGAGTACGCCGGCATCCACGAGGTCGGCCCCGCCGCACTCCGCGCGCTCGGCGTGACCGACGCACTGACACACCTGGAGTGGTTCCGGCGACCCGACGGGTCGGTTGCGGTCTCGGAGGTGGCGGCGCGGCCGCCTGGCGCGAACCTGACATCGATGCACGGCTACGCCCACGACTTCGACCTGTACGCCGCATGGGCGAGACTCGTCGTGCTCGGTTCCTTTGACGTGCCGGAGCGGCGCTTCGCCTCGGGCACGGCGTACCTGCGCGGCATCGGCCGAGGGAGGGTCCGTGCCGTGCACGGCGTGGCCGAGGTCAACCGGCAAGTGAGCAACCTCGTTGTCGAG
>JALDXR010000352.1:0-4521 GCA_032154865.1 Nocardioidaceae bacterium | reverse complement strand
GTCAAAGTGTTGAACGGTGCCGCATTTGTTTCGGGTTTGGCCGGCTGCATCGGTTCGTCGAGGGGGATCCGGCAGCTGGCGGCGAGGGCTTCGATGTCGCCACGTAGCAGAGCAGCCCCTTCTTCGGCGGCGAAGCGGTAGGCGGACCGAAGTGGCGCCGCGGCTGCAGAGCGGCTGGCTCCTTCGGCAAGGAGTGCTTGGGCCCAGCGCCAGGAGGCGATTGCCTGTTCCCATCGCATCCCGGCGGCTTCGCACTGGTGGGTGGCGTTGCGCCAGGCGTCGCTGGTGGGTCCTTGGGCCGCGAGGCGCAGGGTCTCGGCCTGGTACACGGCTTGCTTCGCTGGCTGCACCATGTCCTCGGCGACAAGCTGCTCGAACGGCGGCCCGGGAACCTTCGTACGCAAGGCCACGAGCCCATCGAGCGCCGCTTTAGCGGTGTCAAGTTTCTTTGCGTCGTTGCGGTCGCGCGCGGTCTCGGCGAGGTCGGCCGCGGCGCGGGCACCCCAGACCAGCATCTCGTCGGTTAGGCGAGGCTCGACGGCGTGGTCAGTGAGGGTGCGTGACAGTAGGTCGATGGCGGCTTGTGGCTTCCGCCTGGCGAGCAGGTATTCCGCCATGATCGGCGGAGCCTCCATCCCGGGCTCATGCTCGAGGATCGGCATGAGTTCGTTGGCGCGCTGCAGATGCAGCTCAGCCGCGTCGCGGTCTCCGGTGCGAACCGCCAACAGGGCTGCGCTCAGCCGTACCGCCGCACCGGCACCAGGAATCCCCGTGTGCGAAAGACCCTCTCGGACCATGGCGCGGCTGTCGACGATGCGGCCCAACGCAAACAGGGCGTGGGTCAGAAAGGCCGCTTGGATGGCGGCGACCGTCAGTGCACCCGAGCCGATCGCGAATCGAAGGCCCCCGGCCGTGGTTTCGGTAAATTCCTCGAGGCGACCGCGTTCCCACAGATAGTTCTCTCTCACGATGAAGGCCCAGCCGATCGTCCACGGGTCATTGCCCAGATGGGCGTATCGCAGGCATTCCTTCGTGTCATGGTCGGACCTCGCTTCGCGCAGGAAGGCGAAGCCAAGTGCTCTGTACCCCTCGGACATCGCTTCGTTGCTGCCAGACCGTCGAGCCGCCTGGAGGGCGTGCCGTGCGTGGTCTTTGGCTGCCCGGATATCGCCGGTCCAGTACTCACGGTCGCTGAGGTTGGCCAATGCGTGGACGTATTCCTTGGTGTCGGGGTACGGACGGGTGAGCGCAACGGCTCGCCTGGCTGCGGCAACCTGCTCGACGCTGTCGATGGTGCCTTCCTCCTCGCTCGCCTCGGACCAGTCGATCAGGAGACAGCTGGCTCGAAGCGGTTCGGTGTCGGCGTCGACGAGTTCGAGTGCCCTGCTCGCTGCGGCCAGCATCGCGGCGGTGTCGCCCACCAGGAAGCTGAGCCGGGTGACCCGTTCCAGCAGGTCGGCCTCGTCGATCCCGTCCGTCGTGTCGCGCCCATCCGCGGCGGGCCACAGCCGCGCGGCCCGGTTCAGATGGCCGGCTGCCTCGCGGAGGGCCTTGGCCTGTTGGGCGAGGTCGGCCGCGCGGAGCGACGCGTCGAAGCACGCGGCCAACTGGCCGGAGCCCTCATAGTGGCGGGCCAGGTCTGCCTGCCGCCGCAGCTCGTCGATGCCATCGCCGGTTCTCGCGGTCTCGAGGACCTTCGCCCAGGAGGTGTGGATCGATACTCCCTCACCGGGAGCCAGAGTGTCGTACAGGACCTCTGCCAGCAGTGGATGCCGCAGCCAGCACACGTCGGTGCCCTGGGGCACGACGATTCCGTGGTCGGATGCTTCAGCCAGCGCGGCCGTCACGCTCGCGGCGCCGATGCCGTGGTCTGCCGCCACCGTTGTCAGGTCCTCGATGCGGGACGGTCGGCCGGCCACCGCGAGTAGACGTACGACCCGACGCGTGGTGGAAGTGAGTCCGTGCCAGGCCGCCAGCAGTGCCTGCTGCAAGGCCTTGGGCAGTCCGCTTGGGACGTGGTCGTCGTCGGGCGTGAGTCCGGTGACGAGCAGTTCGGTGAAGTAGGGGTTCCCGCCGGTGAGGTCCTGTACGGCGTCGATCAGGTGGGGGAGGGGCTCGCCGCCGATCAGCATGGCGAGCTGCTGTTCGGTGTCGTCGCGGGTTAGCCGGTTCAGTCGCAGGTCGTGGACCGACGGCAGCCGTCGGAGGTCGGCCAGCCAGCCATGCGTCGGGTCACCGGCGAGTAGCTCCTCGTCGCGCAGCGTTGCCAACAGGATCAGCCGCTGGCTTCGGAAGCCGGCGATCAGGTAGGCGAGCGCATCACGGGAGGCTGGGTCGGCCCACTGGATGTCGTCGACCACCAGGATCGTCGGCCGCCGCGAGGTGAGGGCTTGGACCAGCCCATCGAGCACCGACAGAAGACGCACCGGCTTGTCAGAGGACTGCTGCCTCAGAGATGGGAGGAGCTCGCCAACGCCATCGACCGCGGCCAGCACCTCGGAGCGCTCGTCCGGCTCGGCCGCCTCGAGCCAGCCCTCCAGCGCATTGGCCAACGGCAGGTAGGGCGCATCCACCGCCCCGAAACGCACGCACCGTCCCCACAGAACCGCGTGTCCATTTCGGGCTCCCTGCCCGCAGACCGTCCTCACCAGGTGGGTCTTGCCCGCCCCGGCTTCCCCGTGGACGAAGAACGCGGACGGCTCGCCGCTGGCCGCCGACTCGATCGCCGCACCCAACAGTCGTTGCTCTTCGACCCGGCCGGCGATCTGCCGCTCCGACGTCCCCGTACCCCTACCCACGACCTCCAGTGTGCGCCGGACCGGCGCCCTGGCCGTACCCAAATCGCAGCAATCGTGGCAGAAGCGCCGGCCGGCGACACGCCTGTCGACCGCTCACGGCGGATCTAAGGGGCCTGAACGCGTTTCTGAGGGGCGCGTCCCGATGTCCTTCGCCGTCTCCGCTCGCAGAGTCAGAAGTGGCATCAAACAACCAGGGACGTGATCGGGATGGCCAGGATCAGCAGCCTCCGGCTCCGATGCGGAGAGCGGTCGCCGGCCATGTCGGCACCCCTGGTCCTGCACCACCCCAGGGGGTCAGCATGAACCGCACGAGTCATCTGTTCGTCCGGCTTGCCGGACTCGCGGCCGCCGTCCTGAGCTTGGCTATCGTCGCCTCCGGACCGGCCGCGGCCCAGCACCCGCCGCGGCGTACTGGTGGCGCTCCGGGCAGCGGGTACGAGGTGCTCATCCCGGCTCCGGTCCAAACCGTTACCGACAACTCGGACCGCACCCTGCAATGGGTGCTGTTCGCCGCCGCCGTCCTGGCCGGACTCGCCGTCGTAGCCGTCGCGGCCGATGTCCTTGGCCGACGTCGCTGGCGCCGGCCGCCACTGAAGGCAGCGCTCGAGTCCAGCCTTCCCCACGAGCTGCCCCGAGCGGCCGGTCTGTTGGGGGATCTGTTCGTCCAGCAACACCGCGCCACCGCCGCAGAGCATGCCTACCGGGCCGCCATCGACGGCGGCGACGCCTACTTGTCACCGATCGCTCAAGTCGCCCTCGCCAGGCTCTTGGACGACCGGGGCGAGCGCACCGAAGCTCAAGCGCTGTTGGAAGCCGCGATCGCCTCGGGTCACCCTCACGCAGTCCGGGCCGCTCAAGCCAGCCTCAGCCGGCCCTCCATCGGCGAGGCTATCCACGCGGCCAACGACCGCTGCCCCTCGCCGGAGGCGTACGAGATCCTCAGCGATCCCGTATCTGTTCGTCGCTCATGAGTCGTCAACGGCGCCCCGCTGTCGTAGGCATCAGTGCCTAAGGTGCCAGGATCGCTTGTGTACGGATCCCGCCCGATCAGAAGGACGCTATGCCTGCCTACGTCATAGCCCACCTGCAGGACGCCGCGCCACACCCGGAGATCGCCGAGTACATCGAGCGTCTCCGCGGCACCTTCGAGCCGTACGGCGGCCGCTACCTAGTGCACGGCACACAGCACGAGACAGGAGGGTAGTTTGCCCGGGGCTGTCGTGATGCTCGGCTTCCCCGGGCTCGCTGAAGCGCGGGCCTGGTGGGACTCACCCGCTTACCGGGAGATCGCACCGTTGCGCTCTCGGCACATTGACGGCGACATCATCATGGTCGAAGGCGTGCCCGACAGTTACGACCCGTCTGCCGTTGCGACGGCGATACGTGAAGCCGTACCCGGCGAGTAGTTGCTACGGGTCTTCCGGCGTCTGCGGCGGGCTTTGCCTTCTTCCCAGTCCTATGATGCCCTTCGGCTGGTATCCACGTGGGCCAACGGTTTCGGGATCCGGGGCGTTATAGGTAGATAGGAGGGTTTCGACCTTCGGAGGTGCGCCGCCGATGTCTGTACGCCCGGTCCGATACCGCCCGCGGCCCATGGTCATGAGCCTGGTGGTGGTTGTTGGCCTGGGTGTGAGCTCGTGCAGCGATGGAGAGGCGCCCCGGGCCGAAGGCGTACCGCCCTCGACCGAGACGGCGTCGAGCGGGTCTTCGGTCGCCGGGGTTT
>JALDXR010000351.1:0-4542 GCA_032154865.1 Nocardioidaceae bacterium | reverse complement strand
GAGCGGCGACCTGGTGATCGTCGCCGGCCGCGCGACCGGGCCGACGGGTGGAACCGAAGGCGGCGAGAGTCGCGTGCTTGAGTCGCAGCTCGTCGCGAGCCCGGGCGAAGAACTCGGTGTCCTTCGGGTTCGCCCCGGGCCAGCCGCCCTCGATGTAGCCGACGCCGAGGTCGTCGAGGTGACCCGCAATCGTGAGCTTGTCGGCGACCGACAGGTTCAGCCCCTCCTGTTGGGCGCCGTCGCGCAGCGTCGTGTCGTAGACGTCGAAGCTTTGGCTGGTCACGTTCGTGTTCCTCGTTGCTCGGTCGGGCAAAAGAAAAACCCCTCGTGATGTACGAGAGGTTCGCGCGCGGGGCTGTGGTCGCTGCTACGGCCCGGCGCGCTTGGAAATAATGATGCTGCCAACTGTCACAACCGCAGTCTCGCACGGTCGCGTCCACGTACCGGAGCCGGGGTCTCATGATGCGGACCGAGAACAGCCAGCCCGGCGAGCCCGCCGCCGGAGGCTGCCCGTAGGGTCGAGCGGTGGACAGCGTCATCGCCAGCCATCTGGTCCTGACGTCCGCGTCGACCGACGCCGATCCGGACGTCGTGGTCTCGCAGACGGCCGACCAGCTGCATCCGGCCAGTCACAAGGCGCTGGCCCGGCATGTCGGCGACATCCGGTTGATCGAGCCCGACGAGATTGCCGAGCTTCCCATCCCGCCGCTGCCGCTTCTGCGCGCCACCGGCCCGGTGCGGACCGACGCCGAGCAGATCGTCACCGCACCGACCCGAGCCTGGTCGGTGATCCTGCGAACCCCGCGCGAGGACGCGGTCAGCGCGAACTACGCCGCCCGCGCCGCCACCGCCCTGCTCGCCGCCCATGTTGACGGCATCGGGATCGACCTCGCCATCCCCCGCTTGTGGCAGCAACTGCGCATCGATGCGGACCCGGACCGGACGGCCGACTGGTTCGTCTTCGAGCGAGAGTCCGACGACAGGCACGTCGCGACGACCACACGAGGACTGTCGCGCTTCGGGCTGCCGGAGCTGGCCGTCGTCGAGGTGGAGCCCGCCAACGTGCCCGCCTGGGACGCGGTCCTCACCGGTCTCGGCCATCACCTGCTCGCGGCCGACCCGACCGCGTCGCCGGACCGCGTCGAGCTGGGCCTCAGCGACATCGCGGCCGGCTACGCCGAGCCGGTCGATCCCGACGACCCCACCCTCCGTCGCCGGACCACGGTCGAGATCTCGTACGGAGGCGACATCGCCGAGGTAACCGGCACGCCCGTCGAGGACCTGTTCACGGGCTAGTCCAGGCGCCAGCCCCAGCCGAACCACGGCTCGTGCTCGAACGGCCACCAGTGCGGGCTGGCGGAGAGCGCGGCCGTGAGCATGCCCAACGCGCCGGCGGCGAGGAAGACAAACGCGATCGCACCCACCGGGGTGGGCCGGAACAGCCAGGTGGTCAGGCGCCACGCCGAATCTCGTGCCGACTGGAAGCCCGGCCACCACCAGGCCACGAGCGCGAAGGCGCCACCGCCGACCACCATCGTCTCGCGCACCTGAGCTCCCAGGATCACCAAGACCGCGACCAACGCCAGCATGACCGCCAGGGCTACCGCGGCGCCGAGCACCGCGCCGGGAATCGACGCGAGACCCTGCAGCGGCCACCCCCACGGACTGCGGCTGCGAGCATGCGCTCCCCCGACCACCATCAGCACCGCCACCACAGCCGCGACGATGTACGGCGCGAAGGCCGCGGCGCCGGCCAACAGCAGACCGGCCAGGAGGACAGCGACGATGCGCATGCCCTTGGTGAGCTGCGTGATCGACGGGCTGTCGGGCGCGGCCCGCATCGCCACCGGGGTCGGACGGGGAGGGGGCGCCGCGGCCGACGGCGTGACCGGCGTCGCCATCTGCACCGTGACCGGTCGGGTCGGCGTCGGCCCGGGCGGAGGGGCGTCCGGTGGCATGGCCGCGAGCCACTGCTGGAGTTGGGCGGCCGTCGGTCGATGTCGAGGATCGAGACTCAGACACGGCTGGAGAATCGGCTGCAGGGACTGCGGGACACCGTTCAGTTGCCATTCGTTGCGGCGGATCCGGTCCATGACCGCGACGGCCGGCCCGCTGCCGTAGGGACTGCGGCCGGTCGCCGCGTACGCCACCGTGGCCGCCCACGCATGAACATCGACGGCCGGCGTCGGCGTCGCACCATAGACGAGCTCCGGCGCCAGGTAACTGGGAGTGCCCAGCAACCATCCGGTGTGGGTCAACCGGGACTCGTCGCCGGCCATCGCGAGTCCGAAGTCGATCAGCACCGGCTGGTCCCGCTCCATCAAGACGTTGGTGGGTTTGATGTCGCGATGCAGTACGCCGGCCGCGTGGACGCTCACCAGCGCCTCGGCCATCCCGGTCGCGATGGTGTGGATCCGGGCCGGCGGCAACGGACCGTACTCCGCGACGTACTCGGTCAGCGGGATGCCGACGACGAACCGGGTCACGACGTACGGCATCTCGCCCCACGGGTCGGCGTCGAAGCATTCGGCGACGCGGGGGCTCGTGACCCGCCGCATGGCGACGACCTCCCGCTCCAACCGGGCCCGTGCCTCGCGGTCGCCGATCACCTGGGGTCGGAGGACCTTGATCGCGACCCGGGCGCCGTTGGGCGCGGCCGCGAGGTGGACGACGCCCATGCCGCCCTCCCCGATCTGGCGAAGCAGGCGATAGCGTCCGAGAGTCTGCTCGGGGGGTGCCTCAGACGACACGGTGCATCCAGCCGTACGGGTCATCAGCCCGGCCGTACTGGATGTCGAGTAGCCGCTGACGTATCGACCCGGTCACCGGACCGGTCTCGTCGCCGCAGTTGAGCTCCCCGCCCTCCCAGCGCAGCCTGCCCACCGGGGTGAGAACAGCCGCCGTGCCGCACGCGAACACCTCCACGATGCGGCCGTTGGTCACCCCGTCCCGCCATTCGTCGATCGACACCGGCCGCTCGTCGACCTTGTGACCGAGATCCGCCGCCAGGGTGAGCACCGCGTCGCGGGTGATGCCCTCGAGGATCGAACCGGTCAGCTTCGGCGTCACGATGCTGCCGTCGTCGTGCACGAAGAAGATGTTCATGCCGCCGAGCTCCTCGACCCACAGGTGCTCGACGGCGTCCAGGAACACGACCTGCTCGCAACCGTGCTCGGCGGCCTGCTGCTGTGGCAGCAGACTGGCGGCGTAGTTGCCGCCGCACTTGGCCGCGCCGGTGCCACCCGTCCCGGCCCGCGCGTAGTCGCGGGACAGCCAGATCGACACCGGCCGCACCCCGCCTTTGAAGTAGGCCCCGGCCGGCGAGCTGATCAGGCAGAACGTCACGTGCTTGGCCGGCCGCACACCGAGGAACACCTCCGACGCGTACATGAACGGCCGCAGGTAGAGGCTGGCCTCGCCGCCCTGCGGCACCCAGGCGCGGTCCGTGCTGACCAGCAGGTCCAAGGCCGCCACGAACGTCTCGACCGGCAGCTCGGGCAGCGCCAGTCGCGCCGAGGAGCGCTGGAACCGGCGCGCGTTCTCCTCCGGCCGGAAGGTCCACACCGAGCCGTCATCGTGCGCATAGGCCTTCATGCCCTCGAAGATCTCCTGCGCATAGTGGAGTACGGCGGTGGCCGGATCGATCGACAGCGGGCCGTACGCATGGAGCCGAGCGTCGTGCCACTCCCGCTCAGGCGTCCAGATCGCGGTGATCATGTGGTCGGTGAAGTGGACCCCGAAGCCCGGCGCCGCCAGAATCTCCTCGCGTCGGGCGTCTGGCGTGGGAGACGTCGTCGGCTCCACGCGAAACAGCGGTGCGGATGTCATGCCATGCACGGTAGCTGTTGAGGAGCCTGTGCCAATAGGGAGCGGCGGAAAGCGAGCGGTCTCGCCGCCCGCCCGGCGCTCCCTATTGGCCCGGGCTCATACGGTCGCCGGCACACCGTCGGCGACCCGTTGTGCGACGGCCTCGCCGACCTCGGCCGTGCTGCGCTGCCGCTCACCGCGTTCGGCCAGGTCCGCCGCGACCGCCCGCTCGATGTCGGCGGCTGCCGCCGGCCGGCCGAGATGGTCGAGCAGCAGACTCGCCGACAGGATCGCCGCCGTCGGATCGGCGGTCCCCTGCCCCGCGATGTCCGGCGCCGAGCCGTGTACCGGCTCGAACATGCTCGGCGCTGTGCGTTCGGGGTTGATGTTGCCGCTGGCCGCCAGTCCGATCCCACCGGAGACCGCGGCCGCGAGGTCGGTGAGGATGTCGCCGAACAGGTTGTCGGTGACGATCACATCGAACCGCGCCGGGTCGGTGGTCATGAAGATCGTGGCCGCGTCGACGTGGAGGTAGTCGACCTCGACATCGGGGAAGTCGGCGCCGATCGCGGCGACCGTCCGGGCCCACAGGTCACCAGCGTGGGTCAGCACGTTGGTCTTGTGGACGTACGTGAGCCGGCGACGCGGTCGCGCCTCGGCCCGTCGGAAGGCGTCGCGTACGACGCGCTCGACTCCGTATGCGGTGTTGACACTGACCTCGGTCGCGATCTCGGC
>JALDXR010000350.1:0-4578 GCA_032154865.1 Nocardioidaceae bacterium | reverse complement strand
GGGCTCCGCCGCATCGCCGGAACGAGCCGTGCGCTGGTGGCCGTTGGCGGTCATCGCGGGCTCCCGTCGAGGAGCTCGGTGGCCGGGTTGTGGTAGTCGCCGGCCTTGCGGACGACGCCCTCGAGACCGCGACCGCCGTCGGCCGGCCGCTTCATCAGGCCGAAGGTGCCGTCGGCGATCGCGTCCAGCAGGCCGTTGTCGTGGGCGATGATCTGGTCGAGCAGATCGATGCTCTCGTCGAGCACGTGGGCGGCTCGCCGGGCCACGACGCCGTCGGGCGCCGGCGTGAAGTCCTCCTGCATGTCGCCGACGGCGTTCATCACGTAGCGCACGTTCTGCAGGGCCAGGTCGCGGTCGGACAGCCACGGCGTGACGACGGCCTCGGTCATCATGCCGACGAGCAGGATGCCCTGACCGGTCAGCGCCCCGACCAGGTTGAAGAAACCGTCGAGCAGGTAGCCGCGGAACACGTCGCCGGTCATGTGCCGGGTCGGCGGCATCCACTTCAGCGGCGCGTCCGGGAACAGTTCCCGGGCGAGCATCGCGTGGGCCAGCTCCAGGCGGAAGCTCTCGGGCACGTCCGGGTCGATCTCGAACGCATGGCCCAAGCCCAGCTGCCAGTCCGCCAGCCCCGCCTCCTTGGCGAAGTACTCGTTGAGCAACTGGCTGACGGTCACGGTGTGTGCCGCCTCGACGGCGTCGGCCGTGGTGAGGTAGTTGTCCTCGCCGGTGTTGATGATGATGCCCGCTCGAGCGTGCACCTGACGGCTGAACCGCTGGTCGACGAACGTCCGGACCGGGTTGATGTCGCGGAAGAGGATGCCGTACATCGAGTCGTTGAGCATCATGTCGAGCCGTTCGAGCCCGGCCAGGGCGGCGATCTCGGGCATGCAGAGGCCGGAGGCGTAGTTGGTGAGCCGGATGTAGCGGCCGAGCTCCTTGCTGGTCTCGTCGAGCGCGGCCCGCATCAGCCGGAAGTTCTCCTGCGTGGCATAGGTGCCGGCGAAGCCCTCCCGGGTCGCGCCCTCGGGCACGTAGTCGAGCAGGGACTGCCCGGTGGAGCGGATCACCGCGATCACGTCGGCACCCGCGCGGGCGGCCGCCTGCGCCTGCGGGATGTCCTCGTAGATGTCGCCGGTCGCGACGATGAGGTAGATCCACGGTGTACGAGGTGCGTCGCCCACCGTCTCGATCAGCCGCTCCCGCTCGGCCCGGCGCTCGTCGATGCGGGCGATCCCGCCGCCGACCGCCTTCGCGGCCGCTGCCTTGGCGCGCTCGGCGCCGGCCCGGTCCGGGATGGCGAAGCGAGTCGATCCGACGGCCGCCTTGGTGGCCAGCTCGCGGAGGTCGGCCGCGTCGCCGCGAAGCAGCGCATCCCACACCGGCAAGGCGATGCCGTGCTCCAGACCGACGTCGCCACGGACCGCGTCGACGAGCCGGTTGACCCACGGGGTGCCGTCCGGATCGGCGCCGGAAAGTCCGGCGAGCCGCAGGGTGGCGCGCTCGACCGAGACGGTCGTGTGCTGATGGGCGAGGTCGACGATGGGCCGGCCGGCGGTACGGGCCAGCTCCCGTGCCTTGGTGACGACGGCCGGATCGAGTCCGAGCTTCGGTTCTACGCTCATGGCTCTCTCACTCCTGCGGTTTTGCGCACGCCTCTATCTTCCTCTCCGCCGCGATCCGGGCGTCGAAGAGCCGCCGTACGCCGGCGTTGTCGCGCAGCAACTCCAGGGCCGCGTCGGCATGCCCGGGGGCGTAGCCGTTGCCGATCAGCATCGTGACGTCGGCCGCCAGGCCCTCGGCGCCGAGCGCGGCCGCGCTGAACGACGTCGCCATTGAGAAGAAGATGATCGTGCCGCCGTCGGCCGTGGACAGGATGGCGCCGCCCTCGCAGCCCGGGACGTCGACGCAGACGACCGTGACGTCGGCCGATCCCCCGGCCTCGAGTACCGCAGTCGACAACGCGACCGGGTCGCGGGCATCGGCGATCGCCACCGCGTCGGCCAGGCCGGCGTCATCGAGCGCCGCTGCTTCGTCTGCGTTGGGTACGACGCCGATCAGCCGTCCGGCGCCGGCCACCCTGGCACCGGCGAGAGCAAGCGACCCGCTCTTGCCGGCCGCACCGATCACACAGACGGTCGGGTCGGCATAGCCGCTCACGATCCGGCGGGTCAGCGCCGGCGCACCGCAGACGTCCATGACCGCGAGCGAGAGCTCGGTCGGCAGGTCGGCCGGCAGTCGGGCCGCGATGCTACGGCCGAACAGGATGGCGTATCCATCAGCGGGCACCTGCTCACTGCGGCCGTCCCAACTGGCCAGCTCGTCCTCGATCACCAGCGGCGTCAGGGTCAGCGACACCAGGGTCGACACGCGGTCGCCGACGGCGAGACCGAGCTTCGACTGGGGACCGACCTCCTCGACGGTGCCGATCAGCATGCCGCCGGAGCCGGTCTCCGGATTGTGCATCTTGCCCCGACTCCGCACGATGTCCAGCACCTCGGCGCGTACCGCTGCCCCGTCTCCGCCGTGCTTGCGCTCCAACTGCCGGAAGCTCGCCGCGTCCAGGTTGAGCCGCTCGACCCGGATCCGCGTCTCGTCCGGCCACAGCTCGGCCCGGGTGTCGAGCCGCTGCGCGGCCTGCGGCAGCGCCCCGGCCGGCTCCAGGACGCGGTGCAGCCCGACGGCCGAATGGGCGATTCGCTCCGACAACGTAATTCCTCCTGGCGAAGCTCATGTAGGGTGGAGATTTTGCGGCAGCGTGTTGGACTCGCTGCATACTCTTTCGTACTCTGGCATGGAGTAGGCCGTAGTACAACCGACCTGCGAGGACCTCTGACATGACGACTGACCAGCCGTACGCATACCGCCGCACCGAACTCGTCGAGCCCGACTGGACCCGCTATCCGGGCTGGCGCGACGTCACCGCCGAGGAGTGGGAGTCGGTCCAGTGGCAGCGCGCACACTGCGTCAAGAACATCAAGCAGCTGCGCGCCCTCGTCGGCGACGGACTCGACGAGCGCTTCTACGCCGATCTCGAGCGAGACCAGGCCGAGCGGGCGACCATGTCGATGCTGCTGCCGCCCCAGATGGTCAACACGATGGTCCCGCACCTGGGGCCGGAAGACCCGGGCTTCACCGACGCGTTCTACGCCGACCCGATCCGGCACTACATGCTCCCGGTGCTCTCCGATCGCCGGACCGACTGGCCGAGCCACCCGCACGCGACCCGCGACTCGCTGCACGAACAGGACATGTGGGTGGCCGAGGGGCTCACCCACCGCTACCCCACCAAGGTCCTCGCCGAGATCCTGCCGACCTGCCCGCAGTACTGCGGTCACTGCACCCGGATGGACCTGGTCGGCAACTCCACGCCGCAGATCGACAAGCTCAAGTTCACCGCGAAGCCGGTCGACCGGCTGGGTTCGATGCTCGACTACCTGCGGCGCACCCCCGAGGTACGTGACGTCGTCGTCTCCGGTGGCGACGTCGCCAACATGCCGTGGCCGCGGCTCGAGGACTTCGTCAGCAAGCTGCTCGAGATCGAGAACATCCGTGACATCCGGCTCGCGACCAAGGCGCTGATGGGTCTCCCCCAGCACTGGCTCACCGACGACGTCCGCGCCGGCATGGAGCGGCTCGGCACCACGTCCCGTGAGCGCGGGGTCTCGATCGCGATCCACACCCACGTCAACCACGCCAACTCGATCACGCCGCTGGTCGCCAAGGCGACGCAGGCCATGCTCGACACCGGCATTCGCGACGTACGCAACCAGGGCGTGCTGCTCGAGGGCGTCAACGCCGACGCACACGCGCTGCTCGACTTGTCGTTCGCGCTGCTCGACGGCGCCGGCATCATGCCCTACTACTTCTACATGTGCGACATGATCCCGTTCAGCGAGCACTGGCGGACGTCGGTCGGGAAGGCACAGGAGTTGCAGCACGCGATCATGGGCTACCTGCCGGGGTTCGCGACGCCGCGGATCGTGTGCGACGTGCCGTTCGTCGGCAAGCGCTGGGTGCACCAGCTCACCGAGTACGACCGCGACCGCGGCATCTCCTACTGGACGAAGAACTACCGCACGTCGATCGAACTCGAGGACGCCGAGGCGCTGGAGCGCCGCTACGAGTACTACGACCCGATCCACACGCTGCCCGAGGACGGTCAGGCCTGGTGGCGCGAGCACGCCGGTGACGAGCACGAGGCGGCCGCCGAGCAGGCCGCCCGCGCCAGCCGCGAGGCCGCCGAGGCCCAGAAGCTCGCCGAGGTCCACTGACCCCGACGAGACTTAGCTCGCGGCTGCCGCTGCTGCTTCGTTCCAGGTGGCCTGGCGTTCGCTGAGCCCTGCCGGGGTCGGGAGGACCTCGTAGGGCTCGGGGTAGGCCGCCGGGTTGAGGATGCGTCCGTTCGGACTGCGGAAGCCGGCGGTCGCCAATGCCGAGTCGCCCCCGGGCGATGCGACGAACTCGGTGAGCTGCTCGGGGGCCCGAGAACGTCGTCTCGTCGTCGTGTGGCGACCGGGCATGCGGCCTCCAGCGGTGGGTACCGGCAGCTCACAATAGCCAGATCACAGCGGCGGC
>JALDXR010000349.1:0-4586 GCA_032154865.1 Nocardioidaceae bacterium | reverse complement strand
GATCCCGAGGACGGCCGGACACCCGTGGCAGATCTTTGGTGATCTGGCGAGTCGACGTCTAGGGCCGAATGACCCCGCTCCGTCCTCGCGGCGGGACTAAGGGCCTCAACGGGGGGTCGACTCGGCCCGTGACCCCCCGAGTTCGGGATCGGTTAACTGGCCGCAAGGCTACGTTCAGGGGGCAGTCTGCGTTGGTGGCCATCTCAGCGCTCTGCGATTCTCCTTGCCCTGGTTGGCCTGCTGGCATTCATGCCCGGGCAGCAGGCGAGCCAGTCCGCGTCGGCGGCGCCGAGAACCTTCGTGAGCCTGACGTTCGACGACGGTCAGCTGTCGCACTACTCGACGCTGTCGATGCTGGCCTCGCGCGGGATGGTCGGCACGTATTACATCAACTCGGCCATGGTGGGCTCCTCCTGGTATTACATGACATGGTGGCAGATTCGTGCCTTGGCAGCTGCCGGCAATGAGATCGGCGGACACACTCTCCGTCACGCCAACCTCCCCGACACCGATCCCGGCAACGCGCGACGCGAGGTGTGCGTCGACCGGCAGAACCTGATCGACCGGGGCTTCGCGCCAGTCACCTCGTTCGCCTATCCAGAGGCCGCCGTGAACCCCGCTGCCGAGAAGATCGTCCGGCAGTGCGGCTACCTGACCGCCCGCAGTGCCGGCAACCTCTACAGCGACGGTGTATGCCGCGGCTGTCCCTCCGCGGAAACGATCCCACCCGCTGACGCATTCAATCTGAGTACGCCGGAGCCCGCGGGCACCAGCACCACCCTGTCGCAGCTGAAGAGCTACGTGACCGATGCTGAGACGCATGGCGGTGGCTGGGTGATCCTCAACTTCCACGGCATCTGCAACAACGGCTGCACTGCCGAAAACTCGCTACCCACCGGGACGTTCACCGCCTTTCTCGACTGGCTGAAGTCACGCGAGGACGACGGCACGGTGGTACGGACCGTTGGCCAGGTGATCGGCCCGCCGCCGCCCGCACCACCGCAGAGCACTCCGTCCGCGCCGACCGGACCTCCTCACCACGTGTGCAGCGGGGGTTGGCGTTAAGCGGACGGCTACTGGCGCCGGAGCCTCATTAACGCCATTCCACATGCAGTACGGGTGCGTTGGCGGCTGAACCGTCGAAGGCGACGGCGACCCGGCTGCCGGTCCCGGTGACCAGGAAGGCCACCGCGTTGCCTGACGCCCAGCCCGGACGGGACAGCACCTGCTGCAGGGGCGCGACCAGGTCGGGCGTGCGCTGGTCTACCGCTCGCTGACCGACGGTCGGCCATCCGGGCGGGCTCCACGGAACCGTGGCGGTGGTCCGCGGCCGGCTCGACAGGTTGCCGCTGGTGTTGACGAAGGCCGTCGCGTTGTCCGCCGCCTGAGCCGCGATGCTCAGGTTGGTGGCCGCGGTCGTCGCCTCGTCGGTCGAGAACTGAATCCAGGCTCGGACGACGGTCGCCCCCGCCGGTATCGCGAGCGCCGGGAAGCGCATGCCCACGGTCTGGACCGTGTTGCCGTCGGTGACCAGCTCGAGGTCGCTGCTCGTCAGGTTCACCGAGCCGCTGGTCGACTGTTCGGCGTCGTCATTGCTGGCCGCGACGCGGGCCTCGGTCACCGTGACGGTGCCGCCTCCCCCGGCTGCGGTCACCGTGACGCTGAGGGTGTCGCTGGCGCTGAGCTCGCCGTCGGAGCCGGTCAGTCGTAGTTCGTAGGGGCCGGCCGCGGAGAACGTCGCCGAAGTGCTGGCCGCGTTGGCATCGGCGAAGGTCACCGTGCCGGGCCCGCTGACCACGCTCCACAGCGCCGTCGGCGTACTTCCGGCGGGGAGACCGTCGTCGGAGACCGATCCGGCAAGGCTGGCCGCCGCCGGCAGGGTGATCGGCTGATCCGCACCGGCGTTGACGACCGGTGGCGTGTTCGTCGGGCCGCCTCCGCCGTTCGTGGAATAGGTGATCTGCAGTGTCGGCGCGGGTCCGTCCTCGAAGGCGTCGGCGGTGCGCCGTCCGGTCCCGGTGAGGACCAGCGCCATCGCGTTTCCGGACGTCCAGCCGGCCCGGTTGACCACCTCTTGGACGACCGGCGCGAGGTTCGGTGTCCGCTGGGCGTCGGCGCGGGCTCCCACACTGGGCCAGCCAGGTGGGTTCCAGCTCACCGCGGCAGTCGTCCGCTGGCGCGACGAGACGTTGCGGGCCGCGGTGGTGAAGGTCGTGGCGTTGTCCACAGCCTGTCCACGGATCGTGAGGGCCGCGGCGTCGGTCGACACTTCATCGGTCGAGAACTGGACGGACGCCGCGGTCACCTGCGCACCCCGCGGCACCTGGACGCCGGTGAAGCGGAGGCCCACGGTCTGCACCGTGTTGCCGTCGGTCACCAGCTCCAGGTCGCTGCTGCTCAGACTCACCGACCCGCTCGTCGACTCCTCGGCGTCGTCGCTGCCGGCCGCGACGGAGCTCTGGACGGTCGTGGTCGTTCCGCCGCCGCCACCGGCCGCGTTGACGGTCACCGCCACGTTGTCGGAGGCGCTCAGCTCCCCATCGGTGGCGGTCAGCCGCAGCGTGTAGTCGCCCTCGACGGAGAAAGACGCCGTCGTGTTCGCGGCATTCGCATCGGCGAATGTGACGATTCCCGGCCCACTCACGACGCTCCACTGCGACGTCAGCGTGCTTCCGGCCGGCATCCCGTCGTCGGAGGCCGTCCCCGCCAGAGCGGCGGTGGCCGGCAGGGTGACCGAGAGATCCGGACCGGCGTTGACGACCGGCGCCCGGTTGCTCGGGGCCGTACCGCTGGACTCCACGGCCCCGAGATCCGGCGCGGCGCCCAGGAAGTCGCTCACCTCGACCGCCAGCTCGCCGCTGGGAAGCGTGTATGTCGCCGTCCCGGCGTCGACCACCGGGCTCCCCGGCAGCGGCGCGTACGACGCGTCGAGCATCGGGTCACCGTTGTACGACGTCGCGGCGTCGATGTTGCTGCTGATGTTCGCCGCGCCGTTGGCGAAGAACTGGGTGTAGGCGACCCGTGAAGCGCCGTCCACGTTCTTCAACGCCGGGCCGACCTGGTGGGCGAAGACGTTGTTCACCGCAACCAGGTTGTCGCCACCCGTGAGCCCATGGTTGTTGCCGTCGATGGTGTTGTTCGTGACGACGATCCGTTCCACCAGGCTGGCCCCGCGATAATCCTCCGACGTCTGGGCACCGTCCATCAGCCCGATCCCGGCTTGACGAGACCCGGCGATCACGTTCCGTTCGATGGTGACCAGCGTCGCCGATCCGGAAGCGGTCGTGATCGGGTCGTCGTCGATGATCTGGATCCCGTCCTGCCTGCTCTGCAGGATCCGATTGCCACGCACGACGATGTCTCGCAGGGGTGCGGTGTGGTTGGTGAGGCGGGCCTCAATGCCGTCTCCGGCGTTGCCCTCCATCAGGTTGCCGGTGACCACCACCGTCGATTGGTCGAGGTCGACGCCGTCGTCTCCGTTCTGGCGCATCACGTTGTTGTGCACCAGGCCAGTGCTCCCCTTGGGGAAGTCCACCGCGTCCGAACCGGACACGATCACATTGCGCTCGAGAACGGCCGACCCGGCGACCTCGATGCCGTCCTTGCCGTCCCGGACGGTCAACCCCACGACGTGGGTGTCCGGACCGGCCGCCGCCGACACGAACACCGTGTCGGTCCCCGAGGCCGGACCCGAGATGATCGTGCTGTCGATGAGAGACGGGTTGCCGGTCGTGTAGTACGTCGAGGCCAGCGTGAGAGTACGCGGGACGATGACGTTCTCGCGATACGTACCCGGCGACACCAACACGAGCCCGTGCAGCGGCGCGGCGTTGAGGGCGGCCTGGATCGTAGCGAAATCCGCTGGCACCCGGATCACGCTTGCCGCGGCATCGCGCACCGTGATCGTGACCAGATCGGTGGCGGTGCCGGTCCCGTCGTTGACCGAGAGCCGCAGCACATAGCTTCCGGCAGCACTGAACGTCGCCGAGGTGTGCGCCTCGTCGCGCCGCGCGATCGTCACCGTTCCTGGCCCGCTGACCACGCTCCAGTCGATCTGCAGCCGCGACGGCTCCGGCGAACCGTCGTCGCTGACCACACCGTTGAGGAATGCCCGGTCGGCCACCGTGATGGTCTGGTCCGCGCCGGCGTTCACAGTCGGCACGGCACCGGTGGCCGTCCCAGCACCCAGGATCACTGCAGTGGCGGCAACGACGACGGCCACCAGCGCCGCGGCTGCTGTTCGACGGACAACAGGGAGGAACAGCGTCCTCATGACCCCAGGGTCATCCGATGCGGCCGCCATCGCATCGGTCGATCTGCGTAGGAAACCCGGTCTGACGAGGTCGATCCGCGACGGGATCGTGCGCCGGCCGTGGAACAATCGAGACATGACTCGTCGATCGCTGATGCGCGGGTCAGTACGGGCGCTGTTGCTCGTCGTGATTGCGGGCGTGGTCGGCCAGTTGCTCTCGAAGCGGCTGACCAAGGGCGACGAGGAATCCGAGGAGTTCCAGCTGGCCGCAGTCGTCGGGGGCAAGGAGTTCCGAAGCCGCGCGACGGCGCTGCGATCCGCGTCAGTCCTTGCC
>JALDXR010000021.1:0-15959 GCA_032154865.1 Nocardioidaceae bacterium | reverse complement strand
CGGTCTTCTTGGGCCAGGCGCCGCCGGTCGGTGTGTACGCCGGGCTTGCGCTGATCTTGTCGGGTCTCGTGATCGTCGTACTCCGCCAGCCGAGCCAGCACGCCGAGGTGTCGGTGGACTAGGTCGGGCCAGATGGGGCGGATCGCCGGGCCAGATGGGGCGGATCGCCGGGCCAGATGGGGCGGATCGGCGTCAGAGCCAGCCGCGGCGGGCAGCCTGGACGCCAGCCTGGAAGCGGTTCGCGGCCGAGAGGTCGTCGAGCAGGGTGCGGATCCGGCGCCGCATGGTCCGGGTCGACAGGCCCAGCTGGCGGGCGATCGCATCGTCCTTGAGCCCACTGGCCAGCAGGGTCAGCAACTGCCGGGTCTCTTCGTCGACGCCGGCACCGGCCGGGGAGTCCTCGCCGATCGGCACGGCCAGGTCCCAGTAGGTGTGGAACAGGTCGACCAGCCCCTCGAGCAGCGTCGACTCGTGGATGAGTGCGACCTGGGCGGTTTCGAGGTCGAGAGACAGCGGCAGCAGGGCGACCTTGGTGTCCGCGATCGCCAGCTTGAGCGGCAGGCCCGGGAGCACCCGGCCACGTTCGCCCCGTCGGCCCAGCTCGGTGATCTCCTCGAGCGCCCCGGGGATCTCCAACGCCTCCGGCGCATAGACCGCTCGCCACCGCACACCCTGCGCGAGGCTCACCGGCTCGACCGGGTTGCTGGCGGCCAGCGCGTACGGCGGCCGGTCGAGGACCAGCATCTCCTCACGTACCTGCTGTTGCAGGCGTACGAACCACCGGCCGAGCTCCTCGGGGCCGTTGACCAGCTCGACCGCGTCGCCCCGGCCACCGGCCCGCTGGGCGGCATGGAACGCGGCGGCCAGCTCGGGGGTCACCGACCGGACTTGATCGAGGTCGGCGGTCCGATTGCGGATCAACGACTCGATCGCGGCCTCGGGTTCCGCCGCCGTGAAGCGGCGCCGGCGGCCAGAGAGCCGACTGATCAGACCCAGGTGCCGAAGCCGATCGAGGGAGCGGTCGACGCGATTCGGGGAGGTGTCGACCTCCGCCGCCAACTCGGCCGGCGCGATGTCGGCGCGGCCGAGAACGGCGCGATAGACCGACTCGTCGAGCTCGGTCAGGCCCAGTGGGGCCAACGCCGGTCCGAGTGGTGACACCAAATCACCCTGGATAGCCGATTTATCCGTCATTGGGTCCGGATCGATCATCCGGAAACCGTGGCACACCGGTGCCAACGTCCACAATCGGCCACACCCAGATGTTGTGGGCGCCGACGCCAGATGGATAGATAAATCCAGCCGTACCCGCCGGTGAATCAGGAGTCCCACCATGCGCCACTCGCTGCGCCTGCTACCGCCTGCCCTCGCCGCCGTCGTGACCGTCGGTGGCCTCGCCGGACTGACCCCGGCGCCCGCCGCCGGAGGACCGGCCCCGAGTGTCGCCCCGGACGGCCCGCGCGAGCGGGTCATCGTCCAGCTCGACGAGCCCGGTGCGCTGCGTCGGACCGGTCCGGCCGGTCGGCCGCTGAACGCCGCGAGCGCGGCGGCCATGCGCTCACTCGACACGGCCCGCACCGACGTGCGCCAGCAGCAGGGCGATCTGCTCGCGGCGGCCCGCTCCGCCGGCGTCGACGTGCGCCAGATCCACAGCTTCACGGATCTGATCGCCGGTCTGGCGGTGAGTGTGCCCGCGAGCGACATCGACGACATCAGTGGGTTGCCAGGCGTCCGGGCGGTCTACCCGGACCAGCCGATGCGCGCGAGCACCGACACCAGCGTCCCCCTGGTCGGTGCGCCGCAGGTGTGGGAGCGGACCGACGGCGCGGGTCAGCAGGTCCGAGGCGACGGCGTCACAGTGGCCATTCTCGACACCGGGATCGACTACAACCTCGACTCCCTGGGCGGCGGCTTCGGCCCGGAGCACAAGGTCGTCGACGGCTACGACTTCGTCAACGACGACGCCGACCCGATGGACGACAACGGGCACGGTACGCACGTGGCTGGCATCGTGGTGGGCAACGGAGCAGTGACCGGGATGGCCCCCGACGCATCCGTCACGGCGTACAAGGTCCTGGACGATGCCGGCGGTGGGCTCGAGTCCGACATCATCGCCGGGCTCGAGGCCGCGGTCGCGCCGGACAACCCGCATCGTGCCGACGTCGTCAACATGAGCCTCGGCGGGCCGGGCGACGGCCGGGACCCGGTCGGGCTGGCCGCGACCGCTGCGACCCAGGAGGGTGCCGTCGTCGTCGCGTCGGCCGGCAACTCGGGTCCGGCGGCCGGCACCGTCGGTTCGCCCGCGGCCGCGGACGGCGTGATCAGTGTCGGCGCGTCCGTGAGCGGCGTACGGGTGCCGACGGCCTACATCGAGTCGCCGCAGCACCAGCTCCTCCAGGCCTACCGCGGCGTCTACTCGGCCAACCCACCCGCGGAGTCGGTCTCGGGTGAGCTCGTCGACGTCGCCAGAGGCACCGACGCCGACTACGCCCGAGTCGGTGACGTGACCGGCAAGGTCGTCGCGATCCAGTCGACGATCCCACGGTCGATCGAGCAGACCAGCTCGTCCTTCCTCGTCCAGGCCCGCCGAGCCGAGGAGCGCGGGGCGATCGCCCTCATCGGGTACGTCCGCTCGTCCGGCGGCCCGCTGTCGACCGGCGCAGGTCCCGCGGTCCCGCCCGAGACGGCCGCACTGGCCGACGTACCCCTCAAGACCGCCGCGTCGGGCGACAGCTTCCGGATGGACAAGATCGTCGTGCTCGGCATCGACGCGCTGCAGTACCAGGAGCTCCAGGGCTTCATGGCCCAGGGCCCGGTCGAGATCAGCATCGCGGGAGAGGACATCACCGACAAGGTCGCGGCCTTCAGCTCGCAAGGCCCGACGTCACGGTTCACTCTGGAGCCGGATCTGGTCGCTCCAGGGGTCGAGATCCGCTCGACCTGGCCGTCGGCCCAGTGGGCTCCCGGCGAGTTCCGTATCTCCGGGACGAGCATGGCGGCCCCCCATGTCGCCGGCGCGGCGGCTCTGCTGAGCCAGCTGCGACCCGACGACACCGTGGCCGATACCGCGGGTGCCCTGGTGGGCTCGGCGAAGGCGCTCGACGACCTCGGTCCGACCGTCCAGGGGTCGGGGCGGCTCGACATCGCCGCCGCCGCGGACGCCGTCGTCACCTCGCAGCCGACCTCGATCTCGATGGGTCTGGCCGACATGTCCCGCGACACCGTGGATGCGAACGGTTCGGTACGGCTCGTCAACCACTCCGACTCCGACGTCACCGTCGACCTCACCGCCGACCAGGCGCCAGGCAGCCCGGGCTCGGCGAATGTGGCACCGAGCTCGGCGATCATTCCGGCCGGCGGCTCGGTCGAGGTGACGGTCCGGGTCTCCGCCGACACCCCCGGCGCCGACACCGAGGTGGCCGGCTGGATCCGGGCCAGCGTGGCCGACGCGCCGGACGTGCGAGTGCCGTACCTGCTCACGGTGCGACCGCTGATCGTTCAGCCCTCGCCCGATCCGGCAGCGGGCACCAGCGAGGTCTTCGTCTACAGCCCGACCGCGCTGTCCCAGCCGCCGACGCTGACCGTGGATCCGGCGGGCGGCCACCCGACGACGGTGCCGATGGCCCTCGACCACGACACCTGGTACCGGGCTCGCGTGAGCGGCAATCCGCCCGGCACGTATCAGCTCGAGGCGCGCGCGTCGACCGCTACCGGGCTCCGCCTGGTCGGCGCCGGCGCCCTGGAGATGCTGGCCAGGGACAACCGGCCTGGCGGCGATCAGTGGCAGCCGATCGGTCCCAACGCAGAGGCCGGCGAGATCAGCACCACGGCCGCCGATCCCGACACCGCGACCGTCTCGCAGTACTCCAAGGCGAGTCCGTGGATCACGACGGACGGTGCGAAGACCTGGCGGCAGGCCGGTGGGCTCCCGGTCGCAGCCGGCGACGGCGCCGTGATCGTGGACGCGCGAGACCCGGATCGGATGTGGTACGCGATCTCGGGCGCCGTCGGCAGCGGTCCCTTCGCCTCGCTGCTCGACCCCACGTACCAGGCGAAGCTGCTGCGTACGACCGACGGTGGCCGGACCTGGTCCACGATGGACTTCCCCGACACCCATGTGTACGCGTTCGTCAGCGACCCGGAGACCAGGGTGCTCGCGGCCGTCACCGCCGACGCCATCGTGCTGAGTCGCGACGGCGGCCGTACCTGGTCCTCGTTCGCCGCTCCGATGTCGGGTGACGAACTGCTCGACGCGGGGATCGGCGACGGCAACCTCTACTTGTCGAGCTCTCGAAGTGTCTGGTCGGTCGGCGGCATCCTCGACGGCGTCCCCGACGGCTCGACGCAGGTCTACGAGTCGATCGACCCCACGTTCCGAGGCATGGTCGCCGACGACGAGTTGGTGGGCGTGCTCGACTTCGACAACCGGCTCGTCGGCAGTCGCGACGGCGGCCAGACCTGGGACGTGCTCCACCAGTTCCCGTCGTCCGGCCCGTGGTCGATCATGATGCGGCGCGGCACGATCATGGTCGGCACCTTCCAGGCGAACAACTTCGTCAGCCGCGACCACGGTGTGACCTGGACCAACGTGCCCCGGCCGCTGCGCGGACCGGTCGAGGTCGACTTCACCCCGTGGGCCGACGACTCGCTGCTGTTCGCGGCCGAGGGCGGCGGCCTGATGCGGACCGGCGCCGACGGTTCCGATCCGGCTCGACTCGGTGTCCAGGGTCTGACCGCATACGACGTCGCCGTCAGCCAGCGGCCCGACGGATCGCCCGTACTGCTCGCCGGCACCGACTCGGACGTCTATCGCACGTCACTCCCGACGGCCAAGAAGGTCACGCCGGCCATGGCCGAGTGGGGACTGTCCGGCTTCGAAGGCTTCAACGGAACGACCGTCAACAACGTCGTCTCGTCGCCGAGCGAGCCGGGTGTGCTCTGGAAGACCCGTCAGGACGCGACCGGCAGCTTCTGGGTCTATCGCAGCCCGGACGGTGGCGCGACCTGGCAGATGCGCGGTCGCGATCGGCAGGTCGCGTTCGACGTCGGCATCTCGCCGGTGGACCCGCAGCGCGTGGTCGTGCCTTTCGGCAACCTGGGTGGCAGCGGACTCTTCGTGACGCGCAACGGCGGACAGACCTGGAAGAAGATGTTCCACGACCAGGGCTTCACGACGGTCGCCATGGACCCGGCCGACCCCGACCGGCTCTGGCTCGGCAGTGCCTCCGGGCTGTATCGCTCGGACAACTTCGGCGAGACGGTGACCAAGGTCGCCTCCGGCCGGATCACGACCGTGGCGGTCAAGGGCGATCAGGTCGTCGCGGGCGGCGATCGGATCCTGCTCAGCTCCGACGGCGGTGCGACCTTCGGTGCGGCCGACGCCGGCGGGCTGTCGTTGCGGGTCACCGACATCGTCGCGATCCCGTCACGGCCCAATACGTGGTACGCCGCGACCTCGTCGTACTCGGCCAACGGCCTGGTGAAGGGCGGCCGCGGCGTACTGCGAAGCACCGACGGCGGTCGTACGTGGGTCAACGTCTCCGGCGGCCTCCAGAACCTCGCGGTCGAGTCGCTCGTGGCGAGTCCGGACGGCCGATGGCTGTACGCCGGGACCGTCCAGGGCGGGGTCCACCGGCTCGGCATCGACTGACCGGCCGGACGGATCTTGGGGGATCGCGGTGGCCATCACTACCCGAATCCCGCAAGATCCGTCGGCCGTCGATACGCTCACCGCAGGCGGCTCCGATCGCGGTGAGGTGACCATGACGCAAGTGCTGCGCTCGCGACGTTCCTGCCTGGCGGTGCCGGGCTCGAACTCGCGCTTCTTGGAGAAGGCCAAGGAGCTCCCGGCCGACCAGGTGTTCTTGGATCTCGAGGATTCGGTCGCGCCGCTGGCCAAGCCGGAGGCCCGCAAGAACATCGTCGCCGCGCTCAACGAGGGCGGCTGGGGCGACCGGATCCGCGTCGTACGGGTCAACGACTGGACGACCGAGTGGACCTACCGCGACGTGATCGAGGTCGTCGAAGGCGCCGGCGCCAATCTCGACTGCGTCATGCTGCCCAAGGTGCAGAACGCCGAGCAGATCGTCGCCCTCGACACGCTGCTCACCCAGATCGAGAAGACGATGGGCTACGAGGTCGGCCGGCTCGGCATCGAGGCGCAGATCGAGAACGCCATGGGCCTGATCAACGTCGACGCGATCGCAGCCGCGAGCCCGCGGGTCGAGACGATCATCTTCGGCCCCGCCGACTTCATGGCGAGCATCAACATGAAGTCCCTGGTCGTCGGTGAGCAGCCACCGGGCTACGACACCGGCGACGCCTACCACTACATCCTGATGCGCATCCTGATGGCGGCCCGGGCGTACGACAAGCAGGCGATCGACGGGCCGTACCTGCAGATCCGCGACATCGACGGCTACAAACGGGTCGCCGGCCGGGCCGCGGCGCTCGGCTTCGACGGCAAGTGGGTGCTGCATCCCGGCCAGGTCGACGCGGCGAACGAGGTGTTCAGCCCGCGGCAGGAGGACTACGACCATGCCGAGAACATCCTCGACGCGTACGAGTGGTTCACGTCGGAGGCCGGCGGCAAGAAGGGTTCGGCGATGCTCGGCGACGAGATGATCGACGAGGCCTCGCGCAAGATGGCCACCGTCGTCGCCGCCAAGGGTCGGGCCGCCGGGATGAGCCGCAACGATCGCTGGTCGCCGCCGGAGGACTGAGACGCGCCGGGGATCGGATCGTCAGCGCTGCGAGGAGGTCGACACCGTCCGCAGTAGGGTGAGTTTGCTCCCATCCAGGCGTTAAGACATGATCGCTCGGTGACCTCTATGAAGCGTGGCGCATACATCCACGTCGGCTGCCGCAAGTCCGGCACGTCCGCATTGCAGGCAGCCATTCGGAGTTCGGTCGAGGAGATGTCCGAGCAGGGTCTCGGGATGCCGCTGGCCGAGCGGGTCGACCACTACAACGGCATCCACTCGCCGTTGACCTCCTTCGGGGACGACGAGAAGGTCCCGCCGCGGGTCCACAAGGCGATGGCTCGCCTGGTGTCGACGATGGTGGAGACACCGGGATCCCGCCTGCTGCTCACCATGGAGGACCTGGCCGAGCTCAGTGCTCGCCGAGCCGCGGTGCTCGTCGACGCTCTGAAGGAAGAGTTCGACGTCCACGTCATCATCACCGCCCGCGACTGGGCCCGGCAGATCCCGTCGGAGTGGCAGCAGGACGTGAAGCAGCGGTCGGTCCTGACCTACGACGACTTCGTCGAGGCGGTGCGCAAGCGGACCCCTGATTCGGACGACTACTACGCCCGCCAGGACGTCCCGGGGATCGCCGCCCGATGGGGTGCGCGGCTACCGCCCGAGCGGGTGCATGTCGTGGCGGTGCCCCAGGGACGCGACGCGAGTCGCCTGTTCGAGCTGTTCGCCGGGATCCTCGACCTCGACCCCTCGTCGCTCCAGAGCGCCGGCGGTCGCAACCCGTCCCTCGGTTACGAGCAGGCCGAGACGCTCCGCCGGATCAATGTCGCGCTCGGCGACCGGTTGACCAACTTCCGGCGTGACTACCGCTTCGCCGTACGCACGTTCATCTACCACGGTGCGTTGCGAGGACAGGCGGGAATGTCCCTGCGGCTGCCGCCCGACATGGTCGCGTGGTGTCATGAGGCCTCCGCGGCCCAGGCCAAGGAGCTCGCCGAGGGCGGCTACGACATCGTCGGATCGGTCGACGATCTGATCTCACCGAACCAGTCGGAGACCAGCGAGTACGTCGAGGTGACCGACTCCCAGGTCGCCACCGTCGCTGTACGCGCCCTGGCCGACCTCGCCGTACTCCGGCACAAGGAGGTCAGGGAGGCGGCCGCCGCCGAGAAGGCAGCCAAGCGAGCCGCATCCGGCAAGCGGGGTGGAAACGCCCGTCGGGCAGCCGTGTCACCGGCCGCGGGCCCCACCGAGCGCCTCGGTCGCCGGATCGACGGGGTCCTGCGCCGCATCCGCCGCCGGGTGCGTCGCGACCAGCGGTAGGCCGGTCCGGCGCCGGGTATTCTGGCCGGCGAATCGGCGAATATGGGGTGCGGGGGCGACTGTCAACCACAGGAGAAGGGTCTGCCGTGGGTCGAGTGGTCTTGCACATCGGTGCGATGAAGACCGGCACGTCCTTCGTGCAGTCGATCCTGACCTCGCAGCCGGCCGCGCTCAGCCGGCAGGGCGCCGCACTCCTCGGCGATCGGATGCCGGTGATCCGGGCGATCCAGGGCGTCGTCAACCCCGGCCGCTGGGCCGGATCCGTGGAGCAGACCTGGTCCGATCTCGCCGCCAAGACCCACAAGAGCTCCCAGACGTTCGTCGCCTCGATGGAGTTCCTCAGCTTCGCCAACGACGAGCAGGTCGCGACGTTCGTCGAACCGTTCGACGGCGTGCGGGTGGACGTCGTCGCCACGGTGCGCGACGAGTTCCGCGCCATCCCCGCACAGTGGCAGAGCTACTGCCGCAGCCTCGGAACGGCGGGCTGGGCGAGGTACCTGCGCCAGATCGCCGGCGGGCAGTCCACCCGAGGGTCCATGGCCAACCGGACGTTCCGCCGGGCCCGCAGCCTGGGACCGATCCTCGAGCGCTGGCAGGCGCAACCCGGCGTCTCGTCGGTGCACGTCGTGATCGTGCCCCGCCCGGGCGCTCCCCGCGACGAGTTGTGGAACCGTTTCTGCGCCGCGGCCGGACTGGACGCCGCCCCGTTCGAGATCGCCGACGCCAAGTCCAACACGTCGCTGGGCTACGGCTCCTGCAACTTCCTGCGCCGGATGAACACCCATCTCACCGACGTCGACCGGGTGGCGTACCGCGGCACCATGCGCACCTTGGCACCGAACGTCCTCGGTCCGCTTCGCGACGCCGAGTCCCGGCCGGAGCTCGACGTCCGCGGTGCCGAGTTCGCGCGATCGCTGAACAAGCAGATCGTCGACGTCCTGAGCACGGATCGGTTCGTGGTGCACGGCGACCTCGACGAGCTACCGGTGGCCGACAGTCTCGACGGCTACCCGCAGCAGCCCGCCCAGGCGCCGAAGACGGAGACGAAGACGGCGGCGGAGTCGATGTGGACTCATCTCACCGAGGCGTCGGGTGGCGCGGCCCGGCCTCGGCCGAAACAGCTGGACGACACGATCGAGGATGCCGCCCGCCTGCTCCGCCACCTGAACGGCTGGTGACGCGGTGTCGGGTTGATGACGAATGGGTGGTGTCAGCGCAGTCGCGCAGGTTGGGATGCGCACTGTGACCGCATAGGGTAACGAGGGTTTTTCTGACGGCTAGCGAGCCGATGGGAGCATAAATGAGCCTTCGGGCTGTTCTGGCCGTCCCGAGCCGGTCGGCACGCAGACTACTGCCTGCGATGCTGGTCGCCGGGCTCCTCGTGGCCTGCTCTTTTTCGGGCAGTGACGACGACGCGTCGGCACCGCCGCCCACCGAGCAGCCACTCCCGCCGCCCCCGGAGCTCGCCGACATCACCGAGATCCATCCGGCCGGACCGGCTCCCAAGCGGCCGAACATCGTGCTCATCATGACCGACGACATGCGCGCCGACGAGTTGCGGTATATGCCACAGACTCGTCGCCTGCTCGGGGAGCACGGCCTACGGTTCGTCAACGGGTTCGCGCCGCACCCGGTGTGCTGTCCGTCTCGCGCCTCGACCCTGACCGGCCAATACACCCACAACCACAAGGTCTACGCCGTCCAGGAGCCCTGGGGATTCCACAGCTTCGACGACCAGGAGACGGTCGCTACGGCGCTCCAGCGTTCGGGCTACGACACCCTGTTTCTCGGCAAGTACCTCAACGGCTACGGCTCGCAGCCCCCGCCCGACAATTCGTCGGCGGAGTCGACGAGGTACGTACCGCCCGGCTGGTCCGATTGGCGAGGCTCGATCGGAAGCTCGCTTCCCCCGACTGATCCGATGGCCGGCGGGACCTATCGCTACTTCGACATGACGCTCAACATCGACGGCACGCTCGTGGCCAACCCCCGGCGCTATTCGACCAGGCTGTTGGGCGACCACACCGTCGACATGATCCACGACTGGGCGCCGAAGCCGAAGCCGTTCTTCCTGTGGGTCAACTACGTCGCGCCGCACGACGGGCTGCCTTTCGAGTACGACGACCCGAAGCCGATCACCACCAGCAGTGGAACTGAGATTCGCTACGAGACCCCGGCGGTGCTCAAGTCGGTTCGTGGTCGGTTCGATGGCCAGATCACGCCGAAGCGATTGGCGCGGATCGCCGAACGCGACATCACCGACAAACCGCAGTTCATCCGTGGCCGAGCGCCGCTGAGCACGCAGCAATGGGCCGCGATAGCGGAGTCCGCCCGGCAACGCGCCGAGTCGCTGAAGATCGTCGACGCCCAGGTGCTCCGCACCGTACGCGCACTGCGCGCCAGCGGCGAGCTGGACAACACCATCATCGCGTTCACCTCGGACAACGGCTACTTCCTGGGTGAGCACCGGCTGGGTCAGGGCAAGATCCTGCCGTACGACCCTTCGTTGCGGGTTCCCATGCTGATCCGCGGTCCGGACCTCCCGCGCGGACAGGTGCGTCGCGACCCGTTCCTCATCATCGATCTCGCGCCGTCGTTCCTGGCGGCGGCCGGTGCCCACCCGCGCATCCAGGTCGATGGGCAGTCGATGCTGCCGATCGCCCGAAACGGTGACCGCGGGTGGCGACGCCCGGTCCTGACCGAGACCGGACCGCGCGAGGTCAGGGTGACGATCAACGGCCAGCGGACCGTCCAAATGCTGCCCAAGGGCTTCGAAGACCCGCGGTTCTCCGTCGGCCTTCGCACTTCGCGCTATCTCTACGTCGAGCACGCCACCGGCGAGCGGGAGCTGTACGACCTGCAGCGAGATCCCCATCAGCTGAACAGCCGGGTCGGCTGGCCGGCCTACCGGTCCGTTCAGCAGCAGCTGGCGAGTGTCCTGAAGCGGATGCGGGACTGCGCCGGCCCCGACTGCCGCGTGATGCTGCCCGAGTCGCTCTGGGGTCCGGCGCCCAACGGCGGCGCACCTCCGGTCAGCTCGACACGCGACGGGCGACCACCCGGTCGATGACGTCGTCCCAGTTCTTGCCGATGGCGTCGATCTCGTACTTCCGCGCCGTCTCCTGAGCGTTGGCGCCCAGCCGGCGGCGCAGGTCCTCGTCCTCGATCAGCTCCAACAGCGCGTTGGAGAAGCCCGACATGTCACCGTCGGGGATCAGCCGCCCGTTGATGCCGTCCTCGACGATCTCCTTGGGCCCGATCGGTACGTCGAACGCGACCAACGGCACGCCCTTGCTCAGCGCCTCCGTCATCACCATGCCGAACCCTTCGTAGAGCGCGCCGTTGGCGAAGATCGTCGCCTCGCTGAGGACCTTGTCGAACTCGTCGGACTGCCCCTTCATGATCACCTGCTGCTCGACGCCCTGGCGGCGGATCTCGGCGGCGATCTCCTCCTCCTGCTCGCCACGGCCGTAGATATGCAGCTGCCAGTCCGGATGCTTGCGGGCCACGGGTGAGTAGGCCTGGATCAGGCGCGGAAAGCCTTTGCGTTCGACGAGCCGGCCGCCGGACACGATGACCTTCTGATCCAGCGGCGATGCGTCGGTCACCTCCCACGGCACGGCGTTCGGAATGGCCTCCAGCACGACGTCGGTGTCGCCGAGGCGATCGGCCCACGACTGGCGGTCGCCCTTGGTCAGGGTCACCAGGCCGTCCAGCTGGGGTGCCGTGAGGAGCAGCCGCCGCATCATCCTCGGCAGCATCTCGCGGGCCTCGAGGTGCATGTGCTCCCACCCCACGACGGCGAGGTGGCGTGGCGCGTACTTGGCCGCGGCCGCGTGGAGCGACGGCCGAGTCGAGACCAGGACGCCGGGCTGGAGGGTGCGGAGCTTCCTCCAGATGAGGAGGTCCGTGAGCAGCGACACCGACGGGTCGTCGGCCCGGGGTGCAGACCGGGACGGCCGATTGTCGAGCCACGCCGCGATCCGGCTGCGCTCCGGGTGGTCCTTGGCCCGAACCCGGCCGCTGTACGGACGGCCGCGCGGCCCGATCGGACGAGCGTCGTAGAGGTCGACCACCCGTACCCGCTCGTCGACCGGGTAGGCGAGGTTCCTGCGTCGCTTGTAGAGGCTGATGATCTCGACGTCGTGGCGTTTGACGAGCTCATTCGCGACTGTCGAGACCGTACGACAGATGCCATCGGCGCCATCGGCGGTGAAGCTCAGAAAGTAGATGCGCTCCGACGTCGGTAGCCGGCGCCGCCGTGGTAAAGGGGTCATTCACCTTCCACCCCATATGACCATGCTTCGGTATGCCCCTGTGGGCGACAACCCGAGGAGCCTAGCAGCGGGTATTGCGCTATTCGGCGTCCCCCGGCTCGGCCTGTCGTCGTTGGGAAGCCTCGGCGCGCCGGGTCTGGCGCCGCACCTCTCGCAGCAGGTCGCCGATGAGATCGACCGCCACCTCCAGCTGCTCCGCGTCGGTGACGGACTCCGGCGTACGGCTGTCGGCAGGAACGCCGGCGTCCACGAGATCGTCGAGATCTCCTTCGATCCGGTAGCCCGCTGACTTGATCGACTCGACGGTGCCGACTGCTCTGGCGTGCAGCGCGGTCAGGTGCTCGTCCGATACGCGGATCCGGGTTCCGCCACGGGGTACGAGCAACTCGTGGCCGACGTAACGACGCAGCCAGCGGTACTGCTCGGTCCACCTGACCTGGTCGGCGTCGATCGCCGAGCGCAGCGTGGGACCGAGTCGCTGCAACAGCCGGGCGGACTCGGCGCCGAGCGACTCGTTCGGATCCGTCCGGGTGGTGTCGTAGGCGTCCGGGTCGATCTCGAGGACCGCGGCCATCCGCTTCCACAGCTGACCCGGGTCCTGGCCGCGAGGCGGCACGGTCACGACGTGGATGCGGTCCGCCGGGAGCGGGTCGGCCCAGCGTGGGAGTGCGATCGCCGGGTCGAGTGCCGCCCAGGTCCACCGGCCGTCGTCGCGGTCCAGGCTCGCGAGGAACTCGTCGAACGTGTAGGCGACGCCGAGCTTGAGCCGCTCCTGCCAGGCCGCCGGAAGCTGGTGGGCGAACGATCGTGCTGTGAACACGACGTGCACCTCGGCCGGAGCCAGCTCGTCGAGGAACTGCTGGGCCTGGGGGCGGGTGAGCCAGACGAACCATTCGTTGCTCAGCACCGCGTCGCCGTCGAACGCGGCGATCGCCTCGTGCATCCGCCGCCACGTCTTCCGGGCGCGCCGTTGGTGCGGATTGCGAGGTTTCGGATGCCGCGCCGCGGTGACCGCCAGCTCGTGGTCGAAGATCTGGTCACCCGGCATCAGCAGCCGGTGGGCGGCCAACTGCGGCCGGTTGTTCCACAGCACCGACTGCAGATAGGTCGTGCCGGACTTGGGTGCCCCGATGTGCACGAAAACCCGGTGCGCCACCGCGAGGTTACTCCGTTCGAAAGCCTGGGATCGAGGACGGATCGTCTCACAACAAGCTACTACCGTGGTCGTCATGAGCAACCGGAACCGACGTCGTGTGCCGGCAACCGGTGGGATCCATAGTGGCGTGGTGTCCGGAAGGACCTATGCTCTGGGGGTCCGCGTCAGGCCTTCCCGGCTTACGCACGACGCTTAGCGTTCGTGCCCACCAGGCACGCCATGGCAAGGGAGTCGCACCACTTGGACTACCGCTCCGTCCTGTCCGAAACGTTGGCAGTGCTACAGACCGTGTCGAGCGAGTATCGACCGGCCGTGCTGGCGAACGCGTTCGGCCCGGAGAGCATGGTCATGACCGACCTGATCGCCAAGCACGAGCTCGACATCGGCATTTTCAGCATCGACACGGGTCGGCTTCCGGAGGAGACCCACGCCGTGGCGCACAGTGTCCACCAGCGCTACGGCCCGGTCATCCACATGGTGAGCCCGGATGCCGACGAGGTCGCGGCTTGGACGGCCGAACATGGGCAGAACGGTTTCTACGACGCTGTCGAGCTACGCCACGGCTGCTGCAACGTACGCAAGGTGGCGCCGCTGGGTCGGGTGCTCGCCGACAAGCGCGCCTGGGTCACCGGCCTTCGCCGGCAGCAGGCGGTGACCCGGCAGGACCTGGTCGTGAGCGCCTGGGACGACGACTACGGCCTGCACAAGTTCAACCCTATGCTTGATTGGACAACCGACCAGGTCTGGGCCTACATCCACGACCACGCCGTGCCCTACAACAAGCTTTACGACAAGGGATACAGCAGCGTCGGCTGTGCGCCGTGCACCCGGGCGATATCGCCGGGCGAGGACGTACGCGCAGGCCGCTGGTGGTGGGAGTTGGACGCGGTCAAGGAATGTGGTGTTCACTTCGACCCCAGGACGGGCCGAATCCAGCGGTCCAGCACCGCGGCCGCCGACGCGACGATCGAGGCCTCGGACGACGGTGACCGGCACCGGGTCACCGCGACGGAGCAAACGACAGCGGTCTCGACCGACCACGAAGGGAAAGCTATGCGGGTACTCATTCTGGGCGGCGACGGCTTTTGTGGCTGGCCTACCGCGCTGCACCTGTCCGCACAGGGGCACGACGTGGCGATCGTGGACAACCTGTCCCGGAGGAAGATCGACATCGAGCTGGAGGTCTCCTCGCTGACGCCTATCCGGCCGATGGGTGAGCGGCTGCGCGCCTGGAAGGAGGTGTCCGGCAAGGAGATCGCCTTCCACAGCATCGACGTGGCCGTCAACTACCAGCGGCTGCTCGACCTGTTCCAGGATTGGCAGCCGGACGCGCTCGTGCACTTCGCCGAGCAGCGCGCCGCGCCGTACTCCATGAAGAGCAGCTGGCACAAGCGCTACACCGTCGACAACAACCTCAACGCCACCAACAACGTGCTGGCGGCGGTCGTCGAGAGTGAGTTGGACATCCACGTGCTGCATCTCGGCACGATGGGGGTCTACGGCTATGGCACCGCCGGCATGAGGATCCCCGAGGGCTATCTGGACGTCAAGGTGGAGACCGGCGACGGCAACCTGGTCGACCAGCAGATCCTCTACCCCGCGAACCCGGGCAGCATCTACCACATGACCAAGACCCAGGACCAACTGCTGTTCGCGTACTACAACAAGAACGACCACGTCCGGGTCACCGATCTCCATCAAGGCATCGTGTGGGGTACGCAGACCAAGGAGACCCGCCTCGACGAGCGGCTGATCAACCGGTTCGACTACGACGGCGACTACGGCACGGTCCTCAATCGGTTCCTGATGCAGGCCGGGATCGGCTATCCGCTCACGGTGCACGGCACCGGCGGGCAGACGAGGGCCTTCATCCATATCCAGGACACGGTGCGGTGCATCCAGCTGGCCATGGAGAATCCGCCGAAGCGCGAAGACCGAGTGCACATCTTCAACCAGATGACCGAGACGCACCGGATCCGCGATCTGGCCAAGATGATCTCGGACCGTACCGGCGCGAAGGTCGCCAACCTGCCGAACCCGCGCAATGAGGCGGACGAGAACGACCTGCACGTCGTCAACGACCGGTTCCTGCACCTCGGCCTCACTCCGATCACCTTGAGCGAGGGTCTGATGGAGGAGGTCACGGAGATCACCAAGAAGTACGGCGATCGCTGCGATCAGTCGAAGATCCCGTGTGTGTCGGTGTGGAGCAGCGACTCCGCAGCCGCGAAGGCAGGGGTGACCGAGTCGGTCTGACCGCCCGCGAAGTGTCCGGCTGCCGGCGGGAACATCGGGCTGCGTTCAGCGTGAGTGCTTCTTGTTCATGACCGCTTTGATGCGGGCTTCGTCGAAGTCCTCACCGAGCCAGTCGAACAGGCCACGCAATCTGCCCAGGTCATTCACATAGTCGTCGTAGTGGATGTGGTAGGCCGCGTCGCCGAGACTCGTCTCAAGCGCGAGCATCCGCCCTCCGCATCGGTGAGCACCTCGCGGGAATCGTTC
>JALDXR010000348.1:0-4600 GCA_032154865.1 Nocardioidaceae bacterium | reverse complement strand
TCCAGCACCGTCCCGTCGCGGTGCACGAGGGTCAGGCGCAGGAGCGGGGCGGCCGGCGCCCGCGTGAGTCACCTGCGCAGCGGCGTCGTCATCGACCGAGGGGGCGCGGCGCTGAAGTACATGTGGCTGCCGTTCTGGCTGGGCCTCGGAGCCCGGATCGGGTCGGGGTCGCAGTACTTCCCGATCATCTCGCTCACCGACTGGATCCGGGCCGCCAGCTTCGTCGCCGAGCAGCCGACAGCCTCCGGTCCGTACAACCTGGTCGGAGCCGAGCCCGCGACCAACGCCGAGTTCACCAAGGCGCTCGCCAAGGCGCTGCATCGACCCGCCGTGGTGCGCGCGCCGGCGGCGATCCTTCGCACGGTGCTCGGCGAGGTGTCCAGTGAGCTGCTCGGATCGCGCCGGGTGCTGCCGCAGCGGCTGACCGAGGCGGGCTTTCGCCACGAGCATGGCGACGTCGACGCGATCGTGTCGGCCGGCCTACACCGCTGATCGAGCGGCGATCACCAGCTCCAAGCCGTCGAGGATCCGGCGCAGGCCGTACTCCCGTGGGTCCTCCCGCCGCCCCGAGTCCGTCGCCGACGAGATCGCCTTTGACAGGGCGGGATAGCGCTCGGGTTGGTTCTCGAAGACGTCAGCGAGGGTCGGGCTGAGCCGGCCGTCGGTGGTCCACGGGAACGACCCGGCCGAGCTCGAGGACTGCGTGTTGCGGATATGACCGCTCATGAGGAGCACCGAGTCCATCTGCTCCGTGCCGTCCAGGCCGGTGTCCGCGAGCGCGGCCACGGCGGCCTCGACCCAGCCGACCTCGTTGGGTCCCATGACCCGGCGGCCCATGGTGGCGCCGGGGATCCAGGGGTGATCGCGCCACGACGCGGACAGCAGCCGGGCCCACTCTTCGAGCCGGGCCCGCCAGCCGCCCGCGACCTGGCTCAGGTCCGGCGGCGGTCCGATCGCCAGGTCGATCATCGCGGCGAGCAGTTCGGTCTTGGACGAGACGTAGCGGTAGAGCGCCATCTTGGTGACGTCGAGATCGCTGGCCACGCGCTGCATCGACACCGCGGCGAGACCCTCCTTGTCGGCGATGCCGAGGGCCGCCTGCGCGATCCGATCGAGGTCGAGGGTCGGCCGTGGCCCCCGGGTCGGCTGCGTGCGCAGGCCCCACAGCATCGCCATCGTGCGCTCGTCACCTGCGAGAGTGCGATCCATCGCGGGTCACGCTCCCTTCACTCTTGACGCGTCCGCAAACTGTGTCTAGCGTACACAGTGTCTCACAGACACAGTTTAGCAGCGGTGCCCGGGTGCGATGAGTTTCGGCCGCGAGAGCGGTCTACACACCAAGTACGACCACATCAGGGAAGGGCAGAACTATGCAGGCTCTCACCACATGTCTTTGGTTCGACACGTTGGCCGAAGAGGCCGCCAACTTCTACACCTCCGTCTTCGACGACGGCAAGATCACCCACGTCGCCCGCTACGGATCAGCCGGTCCGCGGCCGGACGGATCCGTGATGACCGTGGACTTCCACGTCGGCGGGCACGACTTCGTCGCGCTGAACGGCGGACCCGAGTTCACGTTCAACGAGGCGATGTCCATCCAGGTCAACTGCGACACCCAGGACGAGGTCGACCGCTACTGGGCACAGCTGTCCGAGGGCGGCGAGGAGGGCCCCTGCGGGTGGCTCAAGGACAAGTACGGCGTCTCCTGGCAGATCATCCCGACCCTCCTCAATCGGCTCGTCACCGATCCCGACCAGGAGAAGGCGCAGCGCGCGATGGCCGCGATGCTGCAGATGGGCAAGATCGACTCCGCCAAGCTGCAGGCGGCCTTCGACGGCGACTGAGTTTCGACGGCGGGCCTAGACCTCGGCCCTCCGCACGGCCGCGATCCGCCAGCCGTCCGCCACGTCCCGCAGCACGATGACGCGGGACGTGCCGCGATCGCGAGGCAGCCGGACTGTCCCGTCGGCACCGTGGGCCGTCGGCCGCTCGAGCCGGTCGACCACGTGGAGCCGCATGTATCGGCCGAAGTGACCGAGCAGTCGCGCGTCGAGAGTCCGGAGCCGGACACCGGTGAGCCGCACACCGCGCTCGGCGTACGCCCGGAGCATCGCGAGATCGTGCCGGAGCACCGGCGAGCCCGAGACGTAGATCGCGTGCAGCAACGCCGGGTCCTCGGACGCGTACGCGAGCTCCCGACGCCGATCCAGCCGGTCGAGAACCGCTCGCCATTCCGGCCCTGGAGTCCGCGCCCTCATCGTCGCCACCCGCGGCTGCCGGTCGCCCGCCGCGATCCCTCGGCCGCCGGGATCCGACGGCGGTGCGGCGGGCGTGGATGCGGTCTGCACGACGGCCCACACAACCGCGGCGACCAGCCACGGCCCGAGGGCACCGGCCCACAAGACTCGACGTCTGGTTGTCATGCCTCCAGCGTGGTCGATTCGGCGATCCGCCGTCGGGCGTTATCCACAGGGCGCACCCGACCACTGGCGAGGCTCAGCCTCGAGCGGCAAGGATGCGCCGCAGCTGGTCGGCACCCTCCAGGACTCGGGCCGACACGATCGGGCTCAGCGCATCGTCTGACGCGGCGGCAACGGCTCGATCCACGAAGGTGGCGTCCACGCCGTACCACGGGAACATCGACTGGGCCACGGCGATCGCCTGGATCATGCCGGCCCGACTGACCTCCGGAAGGACGTCCAGGTAGCGCTCCGCGAACGGTGCCAGCAGCTCGGCCTGCGAGGCCTGCCAGAACGCGCCGGACACCACGTGGACCGCGCCCATCGGTACCCGCTGGTCATCGACGAGCGCCTGCCAGGCGATCTCCTTCGCCTCAGGGCTGGGTCGGGCCGACTCGACCGCCAAGGCGCGAATCCAGCTGTCCGGATCGGGGTCCCGGGCCTCCAGGGCGTCGATCTCGGCCCGGTCGTACTGCCCGAGGCTCGCCAGCCGCACAAGCGCCCGCCAGCCGAGGTCCACGTCGTCACCGACCTGCTCGCGGAGGGCGGCCAACTGCGCCTCGGTGGTGGCGGTGCGGGCGAGCGACCGCAGTGCCACCTGCCGCCGAGGACCAGGCTGCTCCGCCAGGGTCAGGGAGGTCTCCGCGATCGTCGTGAGCAGCCGGTCGCGGGTCGAATCGGGTGACCACCGTTCGGCGGCCCGCACGGCAAGGCCGAGGAACGGTTCCACGACCGTGTCCGCCGACTCGATCGCGAGGACGCCGGTCACACAGCGCACGACGTTGGCCGCGGAGACGTCGCCGGTGGCCAGCAGATTCCACGCTGTGACGACCGCCACCGCGCGACCGGTCGAGGTCGGCAGCTCCCCGGCCGACTCGAGCAGCCGAGTCAGCGAGTCGGCGTCCGGCCGGACGTTGGCGAAGGTGAGGTCCTCGTCGTTGACCAACAGCAGGTACGGCGACCCGGCGACGGGCGGTACTTCTGTGATGGCGCCGGTCGCCTCCACGCTGATCGACTCCCGAAGGACCAGCTCGCCGTCACGGCGCTCGTACGCCCCGATCCGGAAGCGGTGGGGACGCGGCTCCTGGCCGGCCGGGCCGGTGGACCGCAGGATCAGTCCGGCATCGCCGGCCGGCTCGAGCGCGAGACTGTCGGTGCCGGCGGTGTCGAGCCAGCCGACGGTCCAGCCGTCCAGATCGCGACCGGAGGCGTGAGCGAGCTCTCCCATCAGGTCGGCCAGCTCGGCATTGGCGTATTCGTACTTGGCGAAGTAGGACCGCAGGCCGGACAGGAACGCCTCCTCGCCGACGTACGCGACGAGCTGCTTGAGCACGGCAGCGCCCTTCACGTACGTGATGGCGTCGAAGCCCGCGGTGGCCTCGGCGACGTCGCGGGCCGGTTGCCGGATGGCGTGGGTGGTCGGCGCCCGGTCGGCCCGATAGCCCTCCAGCTTCGCGCCGGCGAGGAACGACGCCCAGGCGTCGCCGAACTGGGTGGCCGACACCGCGGCCCAGTAGCAGGCCCACTCCGCGAAGGCCTCGTTGAGCCAGAGGTCGTCCCACCAGCGCATGGTGACCAGGTCGCCGAACCACATGTGGGCCATCTCGTGCAGGAGTACGAGGGCGCGCAGCTCCCGCTCGGCCGGCGACGGATCGGCGCGATAGATGTAGGCGTCCGACCAGGTGATGCAGCCCCAGTTCTCCATCGCGCCACCGAGGTCCGGCACGAAGACCTGGTCGTACCTGCGTTGGGGAAACGGCATCGCGAACCGATCGCCGAAGAACGCCAGGCCGGCGGCGGTCAGGCCGAACAGCTCCTCGGCGTCACGTTGCAGGAAGGACGCGAGCGATCGCCTGGCGTACAACCCGAGGTCGTAGCCGTCGCGCTCGGTGCGGATCTCATGGAACGGTCCGGCGTTGACGACGGGCACATAGGTCGACAGGGCAGGCGTGTCCGGGAACGTCCAGCGCCGTACGCCGTCGCCGTCCTCCACCTCGGCGTCGCCGCTGCTGCTGAGCACGGTCCAGGCCGACGGAGCGGCGACGGTGAACGCGAACGGAGCCTTGAGATCGGGTTGGTCGAAGCATGCCCAGGCCCGTCGAGCGTCGTCCGGCTCGAAGGTCGTCCAGACGTAGAGCTGG
>JALDXR010000347.1:0-4613 GCA_032154865.1 Nocardioidaceae bacterium | reverse complement strand
CCCCTCGGTCCACGCTTCGCGCAGCACGTCGAGCGTGAAGCCGTCGGGGAGCAGCGGGTGCACGAGGACCTTGTTGCCGGGCTTCAGGGCGGCGAGGACGGTCGTGTAGATCGGGAACAGCACGATCACGGACACCACCACGAGCAGCCCGTAGCGACCGAGCGCGATCCGACCGGCATCCAGGTAAGTCTCGTGCGCCTCGTCGATGCCGATCCGGGTCTTCATCGTCACCGGCACGGAGTACGGCTCGGCCGCGTCGACGGCAGCGGTCAGGATGTCGCCGAGGAGTCGTCGCTTCCAGGGCAGTGCCGCGCCGCCGCCCTTGCGGGTCACCTTGGGTACGGGGCAGCCGAAGTTGAGATCGACGTGACCGACGCCGTAGTCGCCACACAGGATCTCGACGGCCTTGCCGATGTAGACCGGGTCGATGCCGTACAGCTGCACCGAGCGGACCTGCTCACTCGGGTCGAAGACCAGCATCGACAGGCTCGTACGGTCGCCCTCGACGATGCCGCGTGACGTGATCATCTCGCAGACGTACAGACCAGCGCCCTGCTCTCGGCACAGCCGGCGGAACGCCACGTTCGTGACACCGGCCATCGGCGCCAGGACCACCGGCGGGGAAACCGCCAGCGGTCCGAGACGCAGCGTGGTAGGGACGGGCACCGATCCATTGTGCCGCACTGCCCCAGCGTCGCCGCGTCCGAATGTTGGCGCGGATCGGCCAGGTGCGAAGATCGCCACATGATCGGACGCCTGCACCACGTGGTCATCGACTGCCCCGATCCGGAGGCACTCGCGGGGTTCTACTCCGAGCTGGTCGGACTCCCGATCACGTACCGGTCGGACGACTGGGTCGTCGTCTCGGTGAACGACCGGACTTCGGGAATCGCGTTCCAACTCGCCCCGGATCACCAGCCACCGGGCTGGCCCGATCCGGCCCGACCGCAGCAGTTCCACCTCGACGTCATGGTCGACGACCTGGACACCGCTGACGCTCAGGTCGTCCACCTGGGCGCATCCAGACTGCCGTCCGATACTGGCCGCATCTATGCTGATCCGGCGGGACACCCGTTCTGTCTGATCCCACGGCCCGCCTGGGCACCACCCATTGACGCCGACCCGACAGGGGCTCATGTCTAGCCATCAGCACACCGAGGATGTCGACTGGGCCGAAGTCGTCGGCGAGCTGCAGCGCGGCGCCGACGTGCTGCGCCCGGTCAGCGAAGAGGTGATGGAGTGGCTCGGGGTCACCGCCGGGTCGCGGACCACTGACATCGGATGCGGTGCCGGTGGCATGACCGCGCTGCTGGCGAACGCGGTCGGGCCGAGCGGCTCGGTGATCGCGGTCGACGGTGAGCCCGCCCTCCTGTCCGCCACCGAAGAACGCTGTCGACAACTCGGCTACGACGACCGCGTGACCACGCGGCACCACGACCTCTCCTCCGGGCCGCCCAAGCTCGAGCGACTACAGGACCTGGTCTGGGCCGCCCACGTCGTGCATCACCTGCCCGACCAGCAGGCCGCCATCGCCGAACTGTCCAGCCTGCTGATCCAAGGGGGACGGCTCGCGTTGTCCGAGGGCGGACTGCGAACGGTCACCCTGCCGTGGGACGTCGGCGTGGGAACGCCCGGCCTGGAGGCCCGCCTCCATGCGGCGGAGGAGGCCTGGTTCGTCGAGATGCGCGCCTCGATCCCCAAGTCCAAGCGCGCACCGTACGGCTGGCCGACACTGCTACGCGCGGCCGGACTCGCCGACGTGAGTACCCGGTCGTTCCTCCTCGACCGTCCGAGTCCGATCTCTGCGTACGTCGTCGGTTATGTCATCGAGTCATTGCGCCATCGGGTGGAGCGCGGCGCGGACCGGCTCGATCCCGAGGACGTCGACGCCTGGCAGCAGCTGCTCGATCCGGACGACGCCGCCTACCTCGGCGCCCGGGACGACCTGTTCTGCCTCGCCGCGATCACGGTCCACGTCGGCGTACTCCGCGACTCGGACTAGCGCGCTACGCTTTCGGCTTCTGCTTCGGCTTCTCCTCTGGCGCGGGCACCGGCCACCGGATCGGCTCGAAGCCTTCGTAGGGTCGCAGCTCGACCGCGTCGAGGGTGACGCCCTTGCCCACAAGGAAAACCTGGCAGGTCTGCTTGGTCGCCTTCGGCCCGAACGACTCGGGCAGATTGCCTCCCGGACACACGCCGAGGTCGCCGACGATCGGAGACGCCGAGAAGTACGTGTTGGTCGAGTCGTTGCCGTAGAGGGGCACCTTGGCCTGGCCGAGCTTGCCGGGTCCGTCGTTGTGCACCGTGGCAGTCACGTAGTAGGGCGTGGACTTCAGCTCCTTGGGTCCGAGCACGAAGTTCTTGAAGTCGCGCTTCATCGACCCGGTGACGATCTTGCGGACCGTCACGGTGATGACACTGACCCGTTTCTGTCCCGCGTCGTAGACGACACTCGCCGGCTGGCCCAGGTCCAAGCTGGCTCCGGGATCCGTCAGGCTTACGCCAGCCGGCACGTTGACGCTCGGGCCCGTAGCGGTCGGCGACTCACTCGCGTCGTCGGAGGATCCGCTGTCGTCGCCACCGCAGCCGCTCACCAACGCGAGCAGGAGCAGCGCGAGGAGCGAGGTCAGACGCTTCGGCACGGGCACATTATGCAGTCGGACGATTCCTAGCATCCGGCCAGGCGGACCGCGAGGTGATCGCGAATCTGGTCCAGGGCGATGCGCTCCTGGTGCATGCTGTCGCGCTCCCGCACCGTGGCGGCCTGGTCGTCGAGGCTGTCGAAGTCGACCGTCACGCAGTAGGGCGTGCCGATCTCGTCCTGTCGGCGATAGCGGCGGCCGATCGCACCGGCGTCGTCGAACTCGACGTTCCACAGGGTGCGCAACTGCGCCGCCAGGTCGCGCGCCTTAGGTGTCAAGTCGGCGTTGCGCGACAACGGCAGCACGGCGACCTTCACCGGGGCGAGTCGCGGATCGAGCTTCAGGACGACTCGGCGGTCGACGCCACCCTTGGTGTTGGGCGCCTCATCCTCGGCGTACGCATCCATCAGGAACGCCATCATCGACCGGTTGACGCCTGCCGCCGGCTCGACGACGTAGGGCGTCCACCGCTCGTTCTTGCCCTGGTCGAAGTACGACAGGTCCTGGCCGGAGTGCTTCGAATGAGTGGTCAGGTCGAAGTCGGTCCGGTTCGCGACTCCCTCGAGCTCGTCGAACTCCTTGGCGCCGAGCTTGAAGCGGTACTCGATGTCGACGGTTCGCTTCGAATAGTGCGACAGCTTCTCCTGTGGATGCTCGTAGAGGCGCAGGTTTTCCGGGTCGATGCCGAGGTCGACGAACCAGTCCCACCGGACCTGGATCCAGCGCTCGTGCCACTCCTCGTCGGTACCGGGCTCGACGAAGTATTCGAGCTCCATCTGCTCGAACTCGCGGGTCCGGAAGATGAAGTTGCCGGGCGTCACCTCATTGCGGAAGCTCTTGCCGATCTGGCCGATGCCGAAGGGCGGCTTGCGACGCGCAGACGTCATCACGTTGAGGAAGTTGATGAAGATGCCCTGCGCCGTCTCGGGTCGCAGGTAGTGCAGGTTGTCGTCCGACTCGACCACACCCAGGTAGGTCTTGAGCAGGCCGTGGAACATCCGCGGCTCGGTCCACGCACCCTTCGTTCCGCAATGAGGGCAGGCGATCTGAGCCATGTCGACGTTGTCGGGGTCGAGGTCACGGCGCGCGGCGTACTCCTCGCGCAGGTGGTCCTCGCGAAAGCGCTTGTGGCACGACTGGCACTCGACGAGCGGGTCGACGAACTGCTCGATGTGACCGGACGCCTCCCACACCTTGGTCGGCAGGATCACCGAGGAGTCAAGACCGACGACGTCGTCGCGTCCTTGCACCATGGTCTTCCACCACTGGCGCTTGATGTTGTCCTTCAACTCCACGCCGAGCGGGCCGTAGTCCCATGCGGACCGCGTGCCGCCGTAGATCTCGCCACAAGGGAACACGAATCCTCGGCGCTTGCAGAGACTGACGACGGTGTCGACGGAATCCGCGGGCATGGCATTCTCCATCCGGCTGGGTGTCGGCGGACTGGGCCAGCCTGTCGGTCGGCCCGAGAGCCACCAGGCTACCTTCCCAAAGCAACATGATTTCGGTCGGCCGCCGGATTTCTGTGTTCGTCATTGCCGTACGCGGGCGGCCGCACTCCCCTCGGCAGTTCGTCACCCCTCATGGGTTGCATCCCGTGATCGGTGCGGTTTCCCATGAGCTCATGGGAAACCTGAGACGGCTGTGACACCAGCGTCCCGGGTCGTGGGACGATGCTGGAGTGTCGTCGCAACCCACGCGCAGTCAGCAGGTCCTTGCCCGGCTGCACACGCTCCCCCGGCTGACCGTCCCGGCCGCCGTCTTGATCCTGACCCTGGTCGGGCTGATGGCGCCGCCGGTGGTCGGCGTTCCCTGTCTGGTGATTCTCGTCCTGTTCCTCGGCTGGCTGGCCGCGCTGGCCTGGCCGAGTCTCGACCGCAGCGGGCGGCTGATCCGCGCCCTCGCCATCGGTCTCCTCGTCGGTGCCGCCATCGCGCGTGCGACCGGTGCCCTCGCCTAGCTCGTCACGAA
>JALDXR010000346.1:0-4614 GCA_032154865.1 Nocardioidaceae bacterium | reverse complement strand
ACGAGCGGGTGGGTGAGCCGATCCGGCAGCCCGGCGTAGCCGAACGCGAACCGCCCCTTGTCGCAGTTCCACTCCTCGTTGACCTCGGGATCGTCACCGGCCAGTCGCCGCATCACCTTGCCGCGCCGGTGGTCGGTGCGCAGGGCGCAGCCGGCGGCGCAGTGCTCACACACGCTCGGGCTCGACACCAGGTCGAACGGCCGGGCGCGGAAGCGGTACGCGGCGCTGGTCAGGGCTCCCACCGGGCAGATCTGGATGGTGTTGCCCGAGAAGTACGACTCGAACGGCTGCTTCTCGTAGATCCCGACCTGCTGCAGCGCTCCCCGCTCGAGCATCTCGATGAAGGGGTCGCCGGCGATCTGCTCGGAGAACCGGGTGCACCGGGCACACAGGACGCAGCGCTCCCGGTCCAGGAGGATCTGCGGCGAGATGCCGATCGGCTTCGGGAAGGTCCGCTTGGTCTCGTGGAACCGGGACTCGCCGTAGCCGTGGGACATCGCCTGGTTCTGCAGCGGGCACTCGCCGCCCTTGTCGCAGATCGGGCAGTCCAGCGGGTGGTTGATGAGCAGGAACTCCATGTTCCCGTGCTGCGCCTTCTCGGCGATCGCGGAGGTCTCCTGGGTCCGGACCACCATGCCGTCGGCGACGGCGAGCGTGCAGGACGCCTGCGGCTTCGGGATCGGCCGGCCGTTGCCGGCGTCGGGCACCTCGACGAGACACTGTCGGCAGGCTCCGACGGGATCCAGCAGCGGGTGGTCGCAGAAGCGCGGGACCTCGATGCCGATCAGCTCGGCGGCCCGGATCACCAACGTGCCCTTCGGGACGGTCACCTCGACGTCGTCGATCGTCACCGTGACGAGGTCCTCCCGCGGCACGGTCTCGCCGGTCGAGGTGGTCACCAACTCCGTCATGCCGAGACTCCCGCGGTCGCGAACAGCGTGGACGACTCCGGGTCGAACGGGCAGCCGCCCTCGGCCAGATGGTCGAGGTATTCCTGCCGGAAGTGCTCGATCGACGACATCACCGGCGCGGCGGCGCCGTCACCGAGCGCACAGAACGCCCGGCCGAGGATGTTGTCGCACTGGTCGAGCAGCAGATCCAGGTCGGACTCGGTGCCGTCGCCGTTCTCCAGCCGCTGCAGCACCTGCACCAGCCACCAGGTGCCCTCGCGACATGGGGTGCACTTGCCGCACGACTCATGCTTGTAGAACTCCGTCCACCGCAGTACGGCACGGACGACACAGGTCGTCTCGTCGAAGATCTGCAGGGCCTTGGTGCCGAGCATCGAGCCGGCCTCGGCCATGCCCTCGAAGTCGAGCGGAGCATCCAGGTGCTCGTCGGTGAGCAGCGGCGTCGACGAGCCGCCCGGAGTCCAGAACTTCAGCCGATGGCCGTCGCGTACGCCGCCGGCGAGATCGAGGAGCTCCCGGAGCGTCGCGCCCATCGGCGCTTCGTACTGCCCGGGCTTGGTCACGTGACCGGACAGCGAGTAGAGCGTCATGCCCTTCGACTTCTCGGTGCCCATCGACTCGAACCAGTCGACGCCGTGCCGGACGATGAAGGGCACGGACGCGATCGACTCGACGTTGTTGACCACCGTGGGGCAGGCGTAGAGACCGGCGACGGCGGGGAACGGCGGCCGCAGTCTCGGCTGTCCACGACGCCCCTCGAGCGAGTCGAGCAGCGCGGTCTCCTCGCCGCAGATGTACGCGCCCGCGCCGGCGTGCACGATGACGTCGAGATCGAAGCCGGAGCCCTTGATGTTCTTGCCGAGATAGCCGGCGCGATAGGCCTCGGCGACGGCCTGCTGGAGCCGCCGGATCACGTGCAGGACCTCGCCACGGACATAGATGAACGCCGTGTTGGCCCGGATCGCGTAGGACGCGATGACCACGCCCTCGATCAATGTGTGCGGAGTGGCGAGCATGAGCGGGATGTCCTTGCAGGTGCCCGGCTCCGACTCGTCGGCGTTGACGACCAGGTAGACCGGCTTCTCGCCACCCTGTGGGATGAAGCCCCACTTCATGCCGGTCGGGAAGCCGGCGCCGCCACGGCCGCGGAGACCGGACTCCTTGACCATCTCGATGACGTCACCCGGATCCATCCGCAGCGCCTTCGGCAGGGCTTCGTAGCCGCCGTGGCGCTCGTACGAGGCCAAGGTCCAGGCCCGCTCGGCGTCCCAGTTGTCGGTCATCACCGGGGTCAACGGGTCAGGCATCGTCGCTCCCCTTCGGCTCGGCGCCGGACTCACTCACCTTGGTCTCCGACTCGGCCCGCCGGGTGTCGGCCTGCTCGACGGCCTGGACGACATCGGTGGGCTTGCGCCCCCGGACGCCGTTGCCGGACGGGGCGTGCCACCCCCGACGGCGGGCCAGGGCCAATCCGGCCAGCGATGCCGGGCCGGCCGCCGGACCCTCGTCGGCGCGACCGTCGGGGTAGCCGGCCAGCACCCGCTCGGCCTCACGCCAGGTGCAGACCCGCGCGCCTCGGGAGGCTCGCACCTCGTCGCCCTCGCGCAGGGAGTCGACGAGCTGGGTCGCCGACTCCGGCGTCTGGTTGTCGAAGAACTCCCAGTTGACCATCACGACCGGCGCGTAGTCGCAAGCCGCGTTGCACTCGACGTGCTCCAGCGTGATCTTGCCGTCCTCGGAGGTCTCGTCGTTGCCGACGTCGAGGTGATCCTTGAGCCGTTCGAAGATCGCATCGCCGCCCATGATGGCGCACAGCGTGTTGGTGCAGACGCCCACGTGGTAGTCGCCGACCGGACGCCGCTTGTACATCGTGTAGAAGGTCGCCACCGCGGCCACCTCGGCAGCGGTCAGCTTCAGGACCTCGGCGCAGGCTTCGATGCCCGCCGTGGTGACGCAGCCCTGGACCGACTGCACCAGGTGCAGCATCGGCAGCAGGGCCGAGCGCGCCTGGGGATAGCGCGAGGCGATCTCGTGGAGCTCGGACATCGTGTGGCTGGACAACTGCTCGTCGTCGGCCGACGTGGCGTCGGAGATCGGCTCGGTCACCGGTCGACACCTCCCAGCACCGGGTCGATGCTGGCGACCACGACGACGACGTCGGCCACCATGCCGCCTTCTGCCATCACCGACATGCATTGGAGGTTGACGAACGACGGATCGCGGAAGTGGGCCCGGAACGGCCTCGTGCCTCCGTCGGACACGACGTGGCAGGCCAGCTCGCCGCGCGGCGACTCGATCGCGCTGTAGGCCTGTCCCGGCGGCACCCGGAACCCCTCGGTCACCAGCTTGAAGTGATGGATCAGGGCCTCCATCGACTCGCCCATGATGTGCTTGATGTGCTCGGCCGAGTTGCCCTGACCGTCCTCGCCCACCGACAGCTGGGCCGGCCAGGCGATCTTCTTGTCGGCGACCACGACCGGCGCGCCCTCGAGACCGTCCAGCCGGTCGGCGCACTGCTCGATGATCCGCAGCGACTCCCACATCTCCTGGAGCCGGATCCGGAACCGGCCGTAGGCGTCGGAGGTGTCCCACGTGACCACGTCGAAGTCGTAGTCCTCATAGCCCCAGTACGGCTGGTCGCGTCGCAGGTCCCACGGGTAGCCGGTGGCTCGCAGGATGGGTCCGCTGGCGCCGAGGGCGAGGCAGCCGGCGCGATCGAGATAGCCCGTACCGACCAGCCGGCCCTTGAAGATCGGGTTGGCGTTGCAGAGCGCGGCGTACTCCGGAAGCCGCTTGCGCATGATCTTGACGAAGTCGCGGACCTGGTCGAGCGTGCCGTCCGGCAGGTCCTGCGCCACTCCGCCCGGCCGGATGAACGCGTGGTTCATGCGCAGGCCGGTGATCGTCTCGAACAGGTCGAGCACCATCTCGCGCTCGCGGAAGCCGATCGTCATGACCGTCAGCGCGCCGATCTCCATGCCGCCGGTGGCGATCGCGACCAGGTGCGAGGAGATGCGGTTGAGCTCCATCAGCAGGACCCGCATGACGTGCGCCTTCTCGGGCACGTCGTCCTCGATGTCGAGCAGCCGCTCGACGCCGAAGACGTAGACGGCCTCGTTGAACAGGGGCGCGACGTAGTCCATGCGGGTGCAGAACGTCACACCCTGGGTCCACGTGCGGAACTCCATGTTCTTCTCGATGCCGGTGTGGAGGTAGCCGACGCCGCATCGGAGGTCGGTGACCGTCTCGCCGTCGAGCTCGAGGATCAGCCGGAGCACGCCGTGGGTCGACGGGTGCTGCGGGCCCATGTTGACGACGACGCGCTCCTCGCCGGACTCGGTGGCCCCGGCCACGACGGAGTCCCAGTCCTGGCCGCTGACCGTGTAGACCGTGCCGGTCGACGACTCGGTCGCGCTCGCGTACGGATCGCTCATCAGGCGTATGACCTCCGCTCGTCTGGCGGCGGGATGGTGGCGCCCTTGTACTCGACCGGGATGCCACCAAGCGGGTAGTCCTTGCGCTGCGGATGGCCCGGCCAGTCGTCGGGCATCTGGATCCGGGTCAGCGCGGGATGGCCGTCGAAGACGATGCCGAAGAAGTCGTACGTCTCGCGCTCGTGCCAGTCGGCGGTCGGGTAGACCGGCACCACCGACGGGATGTGCGGGTCGTCGTCGGGGGCGGCGACCTCGAGTCGGATCCGGCG
>JALDXR010000345.1:0-4617 GCA_032154865.1 Nocardioidaceae bacterium | reverse complement strand
GAAGACGACCGTCGGAAGGCGCAGTCGCCGCAGCGTCCGCATGAGCACGGTGGTTTGCGCCTGGACGCCCTCGACACCGGACACGACGAGGACGACACCGTCGAGCACGCTGAGCACCCGCTCGACCTCGGCGATGAAGTCGGGGTGTCCGGGGGTGTCGATCAGGTTGACCGTGACGCCGTCGAGTTCGAACGATGCGACGGCCGATCTGATCGTGATGCCACGAGCACGCTCCAGCGGCAGCGTGTCGGTTTGGGTGGTGCCGGCGTCGACGCTGCCCAGCTCGTCGATGATGCCGACCGAATGCAGCAGCCGCTCGGTCAGCGTGGTCTTACCGGCGTCGACGTGGGCCAGGATGCCCAGGTTGAGTGCGCTCAATCCTCATGTCCTTACGTGAGACAACAACTCCCTTCGAAACGGACATGAAGACTCGCATCTGGCTGGCTCCTCGCGTGGCTCGTACGTCGTGCCCTGCCAGCACACCAGACCAGACCTCGACCGGCAATCGAATTAGCGGCGTACGGCCCTGGCGAGCCGGTCCTGGCTGTGCTGGAGTGACCCGATGCGCGCCGCCGAGATCGCCGATCGCTTCGGGCTCGGCAATGCCGCGCGGCTGTCGGACGGACCCGTGGCGCGTGGCAAACAGGGTGCCGTGTGGCGCCTCGACACCGGGGACGGCCGATGGGCGGTGAAAATCCCGTTCGAGCCGGAGATTCCCGACGAGGTACGGCTGTCGACGGCCTTCCACGAGGCAGCCCACGCGGCCGGCGTACCCACGCCACAGGTGCGACGGGCCGTGGACGGGTCGGTGTTCGCCGCCATCGATGGTCAGGACGTCAGGGTCTACGAGTGGGTCGACCTGCGCGAGACCGATCCGATGCTCGATCCGGCGCTCGTCGGGTCGGTCGTCGCCGCGATGCATCGGGTGGAGTTCGTCGCCGAGGACGGCCCGGTGGACCCGTGGTTCGTCGATCCGGTCGGTGCCGAGAACTGGGACGACCTGATCAAGCGGCTGCGGGACGAGGGCGCTCCGTTCGCCGAGCGGTTGGCCGCGTTGCGCGACGAGCTGGTCGCGTTGGAGTCCTGGATCGAACCGCCGACGACCACTCGGATCTGCCATCGCGACCTCTGGGCGGACAACGTGCTGCCCACCACGGATGGCGGCGTGTGCGTCATCGACTGGGAGAACAGCGGTCCGGCCGACCCGAACCAGGAGCTCGGCTGTGTGCTGTTCGAGTTCGCTCGCACCGACCCGGGACGGGCGCAGGCGTTCGTCGACGCGTACGAAGCAGCCGGCGGTCCGGCGAAGGTGACTCGACCCGGCCATTTCACGATGCTGATCGCACAGCTCGGGCACATCACCGAGATCGCCGGGAACGACTGGCTGGTGCCCAATCCCCGCTCACCGAGCCGCAGCGACTCGACCGCCTGGATCAGCGAGGTCCTCGACGACCCGCACACCCGCGAGCGGCTGCACGAACTCCTGCGGGCCGTGAACGGCTCGTAGCCGCCGCAACCGGACGGGAGGGGGCGCGGTCAGGCGGTCGCGGCCCGGGCCTTCTGGATCGCGGCCCGGGCGCCGGATTCGAGGGCGGGCAGGTCCCGATAGATCGGCATCACCTTGAAACCCATCTCGACGTACGGCCCGATCTCCGCCGATGCCGGATGGATCCCGACCCATCGACCCGCCTCGCGACAGCTGGTGGCGATCCGCTGGGCCAGCCGACGATGCTCGGGGTCGCTCAGCTCGAGCGTGGGCGTGAGGCCCGCCGACGAGGCGAGGTCGCTCGGCCCGACATGGATCGCGTCGACGCCCTCGACCGCGACGATGTCGTCGATGGCGTCCACCCCCGCCACGGTCTCGACCATCGGGATACAGACCGCCTGCTCGTCACCGAGCGCGGGAGAGTACGGCCGATGCTCCATCGCCGGCCGGATCGCGCCCCAGCTGCGATCCCCCCGCGGCGGATAGCGCATCGCGGTGACGACGCGAGCGGCCTGCTCCGGAGTCTCGATCAGCGGAACGATGACGCCCTGCGCACCGGAGTCGAGGGCGCGGCCGATCTCCGCCAGGTCGTTGGTCGAGACCCGCACGATCGCCGGCGTCCCCGAGATCGCGATCGCCTGCAGCATCGCCAGCATCGACTCGTAGCCGATCATGCCGTGCTGGGTGTCGATGCCGATCCAGTCGAAGCCCGCCCAGCCGACCGCCTCGGCGGCGATCGGGTTCGGCATCTGGAGCCAGGCGCCGAGCGCCGGGCCGTCGGCCTCCAGAGTCGCTCGCAGGCTACGTGTGGTCATCGCGGTTCCTCTCGGGAGGCGGATCGGATAGGCGTACGGCGAGATCAGACATAATATATGCGACATGGTGAACGAGGAGCGGCCTGCGGTGACCGTCGACGCGGACGGTGTAGAGACGTTCACCCGGACCGTGCTCGAAACGGCGGGACTCGACGCGACCGACGCCACGGCCGCGGCCGACGTGCTGGTCCGGACCACCCTCCGGGGGATCGAGAGCCACGGCATCTGGTTCTTGAACCGCTACGTACGACAGTTGCGATCCGGTGGTGCAGCTCCCCGGGCCCGACTCACGACGGTGGAGGACCGAGGCGCCCATCTCGTACTCGACGGCAACGCCGGTCACGGTCCCGCCATCGCCGCACATGCGACGCGCACCGCCATCGATCGCGCTCGAACCCACGGCATCGCCGCGGTATCGGTACGCAACGCCAATCACTTCGCCGCCGCCGGCCACTACGCGCTGATGTGCGCCGAAGCCGGCTGCGTCGGACTCACCCTGTCGAACACGCCACCCATCATGGCGGTCTCCGGCTCCCGGGCGCGCAGCATCGGCAACAATCCGCTCGGCTTCGGCGCTCCGCGGACCGACGGCCCGCCGGTCGTCCTGGACATCGCCATGAGCAAGGTCGCCGGCGGCAAGGTCCGGATGGCCGTGGAGACCGGCGACCCGGTGCCGGCCGGTTGGATCCTCGACCCGGACGGCGAGCCCTCGACCGACCCGGCGGACTTCTTCGTACGCCGCGGAGCACTGCTACCGTTCGCCGACCACAAGGGGTACGGGCTGGCCCTCATGATCGAGACGCTCGTCGCCGTACTCTCCGGGTCGGGCGTGGCGAAGGGCGTCGGCAACTGGCTGTACGCGCCTGAGACCCCGGCCGATGTCGGCTACTTCCTGCTCGCCCTCGATCCAGCGCCGGGCTTCGCCGATCGGATGCGTGACCTCTGCGACGAGATCACCGCGGCTCCTCGAGCGCCCGATGTGGAGCGCATCCTGGTGCCGGGTGAGCCCGAGCACGAACATGAGCAGCGGGCCCGCGCCGAGGGACTCGTGCTGCGCTCCGAGGTGTGGACCGCACTGGCCGACCTCGCCGACGAGCTCGGGCTGACCGCCGATCTCGAGGCGATCCGGCTCGACTCCGAATCGGCCGGCCCACACCCATTGACCAGCGCCGACCCGAGGAGCCTTACGTGAAGCCGAAGCTGTTCATCCCCCAGCCGATCCCCCAGGTCGCCGTCGAGCGGCTCCGGGAGCACTGCGACGTCACGGTGTTCGACCATCTCGACCGGCGCATCAAGCGCGCCGAGCTGCTCGACGCGGTGCGTGACCAGCAGATCCTCTACGCCCTCGGAGAGGTCGACTATGACAAGGAGGTCCTCGACGCCGCCGAGCAGCTCGAGTTGGTCGCGGCGATGCACGTGGCGGCGACCTTCGTGGACATTCCGGAGGCGACTCGGCGCGGCATCCCGGTCACCGGCATCCCCAACACCGGCCTGGCCCGGACGACGGCGGAGTTCACGTTCGCGCTGCTGATCGCGACCGCGTGGCGGCTGCCGGAGGCCGACCGGTTCCTCCGCGCCGACCAGTGGAAGCAGAACCAGTCGCAGGCGTTTCTCGGCACTCGGCTCTCCGGCGCGACGCTCGGCATCGTGGGCATGGGGACGATCGGCACCGGCGTCGCGCTCCGCGCCCGGGCCTGCGGAATGCGCATCCTCTATACGAAGCTGTCGCCGCTGTCGCCGGTCGAGGAGGCGAGCCTCGGCGCGGAGTATCGCTCGCTGTCGGACCTCTTTCGCGAGTCGGATTTCGTTGCGCTGACTCCAGCGCTGACCAAGCAGACCGAGGGTCTCGTGACCGCCGAGTTGATCGCGACGATGAAGCCCAACGCCATCTTGATCAACACCTCGCGTGGACCCGTGCTCGACGAAGCCGCGCTGGAGGACGCGCTCGCCGCCGGTCGCATCCGGGGCGCCGGACTCGACGTCTATCAGCACGAGACCCACACGCCCGGTCCGACCGGTCCGTCGGAGCGACTGCGGGAGCTGCCCAACGTCGTGCTCACGCCACACATGGGCAGTGCCGCCCGCGAGACCCGCGAGGAAATGGCGCTCCGGACGGTCGAGAACATCGAGCGCTTCATCGACGGAGTACGTCCGTTGGACGTACTCAACCCCGACGTCTACGGCGAAGCGCCCCGGCGTACCGAGGTCATCGGCTGAATCCAGACATCTCGTCGACCGCAAACCGACAACGCCTCCGGCTCGTATTCAAGGAGGAACCTTGCCGTCGCTCCAGGTGACCTCCCCGTTCACCGGGCC
>JALDXR010000344.1:0-4624 GCA_032154865.1 Nocardioidaceae bacterium | reverse complement strand
GAGACCTCGATGCCGAAGATGAAGTCCCACTCGGGAATGAAGAAGCGCGTCAAGCGCACCGGCTCCGGCAAGCTCCTGCACCAGCGCGGACGACGCCGTACCCACCTGATGCAGAAGAAGTCGACCGGCCGTAGCCGGCTCGACGACTCGAACGTGTCCGTATCCAAGGCCGACGCCAAGAGGGTCCGCAAGCTGCTCGGCAAGTAGTTCGCCAGCTGAAGCAGACCTCAACCACAAGCGTCGAATCGACAAGGAGAGAAACTGTGGCACGCGTCAAGCGGTCCGTCAGCGCACAGAAGAAGCGCCGCACCACGCTGGAGCGCGCCTCCGGATACCGGGGCCAGCGCTCGCGCCTCTACCGCAAGGCCAAGGAGCAAGTTCAGCACTCGATGAACTACGCCTACCGGGATCGGCGCGCTCGCAAGGGCGACTTCCGGCGGCTGTGGATCATCCGCATCAACGCGGCGGTGCGTCAGCACGACATGACGTACAACCGCTTCATCCAGGGCTTGAAGGCGGCTGAGGTCGAGGTCGACCGCAAGCACCTCGCCGAGCTCGCCGTCAACGACCCGGCCGCATTCGAGGCGCTGGTCGAGCTGGCGAAGCAGAACCTGCCCGACGACGTCAACGCGAGCAAGGAGTCGGTGGGCTGACTACGGCGTCGGAGCTGACCGTTCGGTCGGGCCGGGTACGCCGGGTCCGACGTCTTGGTGAGCGGTCGTTCCGGCGTTCGCAGCGCGAGTTCGTCGCCGAGGGTCCACAGGCGGTACGCGAGGCGCTCGGGATCGAAGGCGTAGTCCGCGAGGTGTTCGCCGACGCCGCCGCGACCGACCGGCATCCCGAGCTCGTGGCCCGGGCCGACGCCGCCGGCGTCCCATGGGAGGTCGTCGGCACCGACGTCGTCGCCGCGTTGAGTCAGACCGTCCATCCCCAGGGGATCATCGGGCGGTGCGGGTTCGTCGACGTCCCTCTCGACCGGCTCGTCGAGCGCCGGCCGCGGCTGGTCGCGATCTGCGCCGACATGCGCGACCCGGGCAATGCCGGCTCGGTCCTGCGCTGCGCCGACGCCGCCGGGGCCGAAGGAGTCGTCCTGCTCGGCGAATCGGTCGATCCGTACAACCCGAAGGCGGTTCGCGCGAGCGCCGGCAGCCTGTTCCATGTCGACGTCGTGATCGAGCCGGAGACCGAGGGCGCCATCGACCGGCTGCGATCGGCCGGACTCCGCGTGATCGCCGCCGACGGCCGGGCCGAGATCGACCTCGACACGGCGGCCGACGGCGGGTTCCTGTCCGAGCCGACCGGCTGGATGTTCGGCAACGAGGCCTGGGGGCTGCCCGATGCCGTACGCGATCTCGCCGAGGTCTCGGTCCGGGTGCCGATCTACGGCCGGGCCGAGAGCCTCAACCTGGCAGCGGCCGCCGCCATCTGTCTCTACGCCTCGGCCCGAGCCCAGCGCATCCTCCCCGCTCCATAGACTCGTGCCACACCCCTGGCGGTAGGCATATTGCGAAACATGCCGGCGTGTTTCGCAATACGCCTACCCCCAGTGGTGCCCGTCCACACGAAAGGCTGCGATGTCCGGTCCGAACACCGAGTACGACCCGGTCGAGGTCACTCCGCTGCATGCCGACGAGGTCGCCAAGGCCCGTGACGAGGCGCTGGCCGCGATCGAGACCGCCGACTCGCTCGACGCGCTGAAGCAGGCCCGGCTCGCGCACGCCGGCGACCGGTCACCGTTGGCACTGGCCAACCGCGAGATCGGTGCGCTGCCGCCGCAGGCGCGCAAGGAGGCCGGCCAACGGGTCGGCCGGGCCCGTCGCGACGTCACCGACGCGATCGAGCGGCGGCCCGGACAGCTCGAGGCCGAGGCCGAGGCCGCGATGCTGGTCGTCGACGTCACGCTGCCCTACGACCGCGATCCGATCGGCGCCCGGCACCCACTCACCACGATCCAGGAGCGGGTCGGCGAGGTCTTCACCGCGATGGGGTGGGAGGTCGCCGAGGGCCCCGAGGTCGAGGCCGAGTGGTACAACTTCGACGCCCTCAACATGCTCCCGGACCATCCGGCCCGGACCCTGTCGGACACGATGTTCCTCGAGCCGGCCGACTCGCACATCGTGTTGCGTACGCAGACGTCGCCGGTGCAGATCCGGTCGTTGCTGACCCGGGAGCTGCCGGTCTACGTCGTGGCGCCGGGCCGGGTGTTTCGTACCGACGAGCTCGACGCGACCCACACGCCGGTGTTCCACCAGGTCGAGGGGCTCGCGGTCGACCGGGGCCTGACGATGGGCCATCTCAAGGGCACGCTGGACCATCTCGCCCGGGCGCTCTTCGACGCCGACACGTCGACGCGGTTCCGGCCGTCGTACTTCCCGTTCACCGAGCCCAGCGCCGAGGTCGACGTACGCTGCCACGTCTGTCACGGCGACCCCGACGCCATGCCGACCTGCCGTACCTGCAAGGGCGAGGGCTGGATCGAGTGGGGCGGCTGCGGCGTCGTCAACCCACGCGTACTCGTGTCCTGCGGCGTCGATCCCGACGAATACCGCGGCTTCGCCTTCGGCATGGGTCTCGACCGGACCCTGATGTTCCGGCACGGGATCGCCGACATCCGCGACATGGTCGAGGGCGACGTCCGGTTCACCGCGGCGTTCGGAGTGGAGGTCTGATGCGGGTCCCACTGTCGTGGCTGCGGGACTACGTGCAGCTGCCCGACGACGTCGACGTCGGCGAGCTCACCCGGCGGCTGACCATGCTCGGCCTGAAGCTCGACTACCTCCACCGCACCGGCGACGACGTCAGTGGGCCGCTGGTCGTCGGCCGGGTGCTGGAGTTCGAGTCCGAGACGCACTCGAACGGCAAGACCATCCGCTGGTGCCAGGTCGACGTCGGCGAGTCCGAGGCTCGCGGGATCGTCTGCGGCGCGGCCAACTTCGAGGTCGACGATCTCGTCGTCGTGGCGCTGCCCGGGACGGTGCTCCCTGGCGGCTTCGAGATCGGTGCCCGCAAGACCTACGGTCACGTCTCCGACGGCATGATCTGCTCGGATCGCGAGCTCCAGCTCGGCGACAACCACACCGGGATCATGGTGCTGCAGCCGGACGAGGCGAAGCCCGGCGACGACGCGGCGGAGCTGCTGCGACTGCGCGACGACGTCATCGAGCTCGAGGTCAACCCGGACCGGGCGTACGCGCTGTCGCTGCGGGGAGTCGCTCGCGACACGGCGCTGGCGTACGACGCGCCCTTCGACGACCCGGCTGGGCTCGAGGTCAAGGCGGGCGACGGCGAGTCCTATCCGATCCGGGTCGCCGACCCCGACGGCTGCCGGGTCTTCGTCGCCCGCACGGTCAGCGGTTTCGATGTCACAGCGCCCACGCCGCGCTGGATGGCCCGGCGGATCCAGCTCGCCGGCATGCGGCCGATCTCGCTCGCGGTGGACGTCACCAACTACGACATGCTCGAGCTCGGGCAGCCGATCCACGCGTACGACCGGGACCGGTTGCAGGGCGCGATCGAGGTACGCCGGGCCCGCGAGGGGGAGCGGCTCGTCACGCTCGACGACGTCGACCGCCCGCTCGTCGCCGAGGACCTGCTCATCACCGACGACAGCGGCCCGATCGGCATCGCCGGTGTGATGGGCGGCGCCAGCACCGAGGTGAGCGCGTCGACGACCTCGCTGGTCATCGAGGCGGCGAACTTCGAACCCGTGACGATCGCGCGATCCTCCCGGCGGCACAAGCTGATCTCCGAGGCGTCCCGACGTTTCGAGCGCGGTGTCGATCCGGAGCTGCCGGCCGCCGCCGCCCAGCGGGTCGTCGACCTGCTCGTCCAGCACGGCGGCGGCCTGGTCGAGGACGGTCAGACCACCGTGGGGGCGGCGCCGCCGCGGCCGGAGATCGAGATCGAGGCCACGCTGTCGGCCGACGTGACCGGCATCGCGATTCCGGCGGACCGCGCTGTGGCCGCCTTGCGGGCCGTCGGCTGCGACGTCGAGAGCGAGTCCGGCCGGCTCCGGGTCGCCCCGCCGTCGTGGCGTCCCGACATCACCGGCCCCTACGACCTGGTCGAGGAGGTCGCCCGGGTCGTCGGTTACGACCGGGTCGACTCGGTGCTGCCGCCGGCGCCGGCCGGTCGTGGCCTGACACCGGCGCAGCGGATGCGCCGCCGGATCGGCCACGCTCTGGCCGGGGCCGGTCTGAGTGAGATCTCGGTGTTCCCCTTCGTCGGGCCGGAGGACTTCGACGCGCTCGGCCTGGCCGACGACGACCCACGCCGGCGCGTCATCAGGCTCGCCAACCCGTTGTCGTCCGAAGCGCCGGCGCTGGCGACGACGCTGGCCCCCGGTGTGCTCCGGGCGGTCGCCCGCAACGTCGGGCGCGGCCAGCAGTCGGTCGGGGTGTGGCAGGTCGCGCCGGTGTTCCTGGTCGGTCCGGACGGTCTGCCGCCGGCCCCGGTGCCGCCGCTGGACCGGGGGCCGACCGCCGACGAGCTACGCGCACTGGATGCCGCGCTGCCGGACCAACCGCGTCGACTGGCGATCGCCCTGTGCGGTGATCGCGAGCCGGTGGGCTGGTGGGGTCCGTCACGGGTCGTCGTCTGGGCGGACGCGATCGCCCTCGTACGC
>JALDXR010000343.1:0-4628 GCA_032154865.1 Nocardioidaceae bacterium | reverse complement strand
CTCGTCAGACTGCACATGATGCCGACATGACAAAGCCCCTCACACAGGAGGGGCCACCGCACTGACTGAAGTCGTGTCAGTGCGGCCTTCGAAGGAGCAGTGTCTGACGCATGTACCTAGAGTAACCGGTCCGCGCGGAAGGCGGGTGGTGGCTCAGCCGCCGGGCCGCCGGGTCAGGGCACAGAACCGCTCGACCAGGTCGGTGGCGCCGGACACGATCAGCTGGTCGCCGCGATGGACCTCGGTCTCCGGCCGCGCGTAGGTGAAGTCTGCTCCCGGACGCTTCACGCCGACGACGGTGATGCCGTACTTGGTCCGCAGCGCCGATTGGCCGAGAGACCGGTCGTACGACTCACCCGGAGCCATCGTCCGCGCGATCGCGAAGCCGTCGTCGAACTCGATGTAGTCGATCATCGCGCCGGACACCATGTGGGCGACCCGCTCTCCCATCAGGCTCTCGACGTAGACGACATGGGCCGCTCCGATCCGATGCAGGATCTTGCCGTGCTGCTTCGTGATGGCTTTCCCCCACACCTCGGCGACCCCGACCTCGACGAGGGACAGCACGGTCAGCACGCTCGCCTCGATATGCGTCCCGATGCCCACGACGGCACGGGAGAACGTCCCGACGCCGAGTTGCTCGAGGGCCTCGGTGTCGGTGCCGTCGGCCTGCACGACGTGGGTCAGCTCACTGGCCCACTTCTGGACCAGCACCGGATCGATGTCGATGGCGAGGACGTCGTGTCCCATGCGGACCAGCGACCGCGCCAAGGCGCCGCCGAACCGGCCGAGTCCGACGACGACGACCGGCTCGCCGCTACCGTTCGCTCCGTCTCTCGTCATGGGCCTCCCCTATCCGACGATGGGCCGTTCTTCCGGCAGCCGGTACAGCCGGTGCCGGCTGCGCAGCGCCAGTGCCGAGGCAGCGGTGATCGGCCCGACCCGCCCGATGAACATCAACAGCATGACAACGATCTGTGCCGAGTCTGGCAGGCCCGAGGTGATTCCGGTCGTCAACCCAACCGTGGAGAAGGCCGAGATCGACTCGAAGAGGACGGCGTCGAAGGTGTAGTCGGAGAGCCCGAGAATCACGACGGTGCCGACCGCGATCACGCCTACGCTCAGCAGCGCCACTGTCAACGCCTGGCGCTGGGTAGAGCTACTGATCCGGCGGGGTCCGACGTTGACCTCCTGCTCGGCCCGCACCTCGGCCCAGATCACGAAGGCCAGCAGGAAGAATGTCGACACCTTGATCCCACCGGCGGTGCTGGCGCTGCCACCGCCGATGAACATCAGGCCGTCGGTGATCGCCATCGTCTCCGGGCCGACGCTGCCGTAGTCGACCGAGTTGAACCCTGCCGTCCGCGGCGACACCGAGCCCATCAGTGCGGCGAGCAGCTTGCCGCCGGGGCCGAGCGGCCCGATGGTCTGGTCGTTGCCCCACTCGAACGTGAGGAACGCAACGAAACCGAACACGAGCAGGATGGCCGAGCCGTACACGGTCAGGCGGGTGTGCACCGTCCACTCCCGCGGCCGCCTGGCCCGGCGAAGCAACTCGACGAGGACCGGGAACCCGAGGCCCCCGAGAACCGCGGCCAGACAGATCGGCACGATCACCCACGCGTCGTCGACGAAACCGACCAGATTGTCGGAGTTCAGGCTGAATCCGGCGTTGTTGAACGCCGAGATCGCGTGGAAGACCCCCTGCCACAGAGACTGGCCGAACGAGTCGTCGTAACCGATCCAGAACCGCAGGGTCAGCACCAGCGCCGTGGCCGCCTCGATCACCACCGTCATGAGGACGATGCGACGCAAGATGTGCCGGACGTCCCCCAGGTTCACCGACGTCTCGGCCTGCGCGACCAGAGTCGTACGCAGTCCGAGCCGATGGTTGACGACCAATGCCAGCGACGTCGCGAGCGTCATGATCCCGAAGCCGCCGACCTGGATCAGCAGCAAGATCACGACCTGGCCGAACGGGGTCCAGTGGGTCGCCGTGTCGACCAGCGCCATGCCGCCGGTCAGGGCGCCCACCGACGTGAACGCTGCCGGAAGGACGACCGGCCCGGAATCACTCGTCCGGGAGACGGGGAGCATCAACAGCACGGCACCGGCCGCGACCACCACGAGGAACGCCACCGGCAGCAGACGCGCGGGGTGCGACGACAGCCTGCGCAGCATTCGACTCCTCGGACTCGCCCGGACCGGCTCGGCAACGGCTACCCGACAGTCTCGCCGCTCGCGGACTCATCGAATCGGACCGACATGGTGGCGTTCGGGATCGGCATCGCCAGCGCCTCGGCCTCGATCAGCGCCCGGTGCTCGTCGGTCAGGCGCCGATGCGGCTTGACGGTGACCTTGCCACCCTTGCGGCCCCAGACGCCGCCGATCTCCCCGCCGATCAGGAGCGGATGCGGATGGTTAGTGTCGGCGGTCGACCAGTCCACCTTGCGCATCGGCCCGGCGAACAGCCCGCTCCGGTCGGCGCCGAACAGTCGCCGTTCCTCCTCCGGCAGCAGGCGTACGCCGCGGGCCGGTGCCGCCGCGCGAAGCGACTCCTCATCGGTGTCGAGCATCCACGCCCGATGCCCTTCCAGGTCGACCTCGAGGAGGTCCGGGTGGAGCGACTTCCAGACCTCGAGGCCGTCCGCGACCGAGAGTCCGGCCCACCAGGCGAAGGCCTCCGGCGTCGTCGGCCCGTGCGCGCGGAGGTGTCGCCGGCACAGCTCACGGCGCGTCTCGGCGAGGTCGACCTCCGGCGCCGGGACTTCGCGATACCAGGTGAGCCGGGCGTCCCAGCGGACCGCGATCCGGCCGGACGCGCAGGCGGCTCGTACGTCGATGTCGGGTGGCAGGGCGTTGCCCCGCCGCTCCTGCCCGGCCAGTGCCGCGACGGCGCGATCGGCTTCGGTCTCGACGTACTGACGGGCCGCCAGATCCAGTGGCAGCCGGCCGACGGTGTAGACCGCCCAATCCGCGACGGGCAGCACGTGCACCGCGGCTCGCGGGCTGTAGGTCTGGATCAGCGGCTCGTCCTCCCATGCGCTCGGCTCGCAGCCCTCCACCCGCGCGTGCAGTGAGACCAGTGCCGAGCGCGGGTAGCTGTCCTGGAGCGCATAGCGAGCGGCGCCCTCGTAAGAGCCGGGTGGCAGCCGCGTCACCAGGTCGTTCGCCGCCAGGCGGTGGGCGATCGCCTGGCGGCGACGCACGACGAGCGGTGGCATCGCTCAGCCGCCGGTCAGCTCGTCGCGCCGCGCCGTGAGGTAGGCCCGCTCGGTGTCGGTGCCCACTCGCTCCAGGGCCTGGTCGTACTGCTCCAGCGCCCCAGCCCGGTCCCCGAGCCGACGGAGCAACTCGGCGCGGGTCGCCGGCAGTCGATGATGCCGGGGCAGTTCCTCGTCGAGCCCGTCGAGCAGGGCGAGTCCCGCCGCCGGCCCCTCTGCCTCGGCGACAGCGACGGCGCAGTTGAGTCGTACGACCGGAGAGCCGGTGAGCCGGTCGAGCCGCACGTAGAGCCGGGCGATCGTGGTCCAGTCGGTCTCCTGCGCGGTCGGCGCCCGCATGTGTTCCGAGGCGATCGCCGCCTGCAGTACGTAGGTCCCCGGCGTCTTGGTCTTCGCCACCGCCTCGCGCAGCAGCCCGAGGCCCTCGTCGATCTCCGTCCGACGCCAGCGACTGCGGTCCTGCTCCCGCAGGGGTACGAGCCGACCGTCGTCGATCCGGGCATCGCGCCGGGCGTGTTGCAGCACCATCAAGGCCAGGAGGCCCGGCGCCTCGGCGCTGTCCGGAACCAGCTCGGCCACGATGCGTTGCAGCCGGATCGCCTCGTCGCACAGTCTGGTCCGCACCAGGTCGGGTCCGGCGGTCGCGGCGTACCCCTCGGTGAACAGCAGGTAAGAGACCGAGCAGATCCGGGCCAATCGCTCTGGCAGGTCGTCCCGATCGGGCACCCGGAACGGGATCGCGGAGGCGGCGATCTTGCGCTTGGCGCGGGTGATCCGGGCCGCCATGGTGGCCTCGCTGACGAGGAACAGCCGGGCGATCTCGCGGGTCTCGAGGCCGGCCACCAGCCGCAGGGTGAGCGCGACACTCGCCTCGTGCGACAGCGCCGGGTGGCAGCAGGTGCAGATCAGCCGGAGCCGCTCGTCGGGGATCGCGTCCACGTCGACGTCGTCGGTGACCTCGGGCGGCGTGTCCACGACGAGCAGCGGCAGCTTCCGCGCCAGGGTCGCCTCCCGGCGCAGCCGATCGGTCGCCTTGCGACGCGCAGTCGTGAGCAGCCAGCCCGCCGGATTGTCCGGCACCTCCCGCTGCCAGTGCTCGACGGCCGCCGCGTAGGCCTCCTGGAGGCTGTCCTCGGCCAGATCGACGGCCGCGTAGTCCCGGATCAGCAGCGCCAGCAGCCGAGCCCAGTGCTCGCGAAGCGCCGTGTCGAGCACCACATCGGCGGCGGTCAGGTCGCGGGCTGGTCCGTGGCCAGACCCAGGGTGACGCCGCTCGGGTCGCGGAACCATGCCCACCAGCCGAACTCACCGCCGATCTCCTGCCCTCAGTCCTCATCAGACCACGGACACGCGCCCCGATCGGCACGGAGTTGTCAGCCGCTATTCGTGCTATAGCCCGAATAG
>JALDXR010000342.1:0-4632 GCA_032154865.1 Nocardioidaceae bacterium | reverse complement strand
TCGATGACCCGCTTGTTGCAGACCGTCACCGGGACCTTCTCCATGAAGTCGCTGAAGTCGGTGAACTTGCCCTGCTCGCCACGGGCCGCCACGATGCCGGCGACCACGTTGTCGCCGACGTTGCGCACCGCCGAGAGGCCGAACCGGATGTCGGAGCCGACCGGAGTGAACGTCGACTCGGACTCGTTGACGTCGGGCGGCAGGACCTGGATGCCCATGCGGCGGCACTCGTTGAGGTAGACCGCCATCTTGTCCTTGTCGTCCTTGACCGACGTGAGCACAGCGGCCATGTATTCGGCCGGGTAGTTGGCCTTCAGGTAGGCGGTCCAGTAGGACACCTGTGCGTAGGCCGCCGCGTGCGCCTTGCCGAATCCGTAGTCGGCGAAGGGCATCAGGGCATCCCAGACGGCCTTGATCGCATCGCGGGAGAAGCCCCGCTCGACCATTCCGGCCTCGAACGGGCCGTACTCCGCGTCGAGCACTTCCTTCTTCTTCTTGCCCATCGCGCGACGCAGCATGTCGGCGCGTCCGAGGGTGTAGCCCGCGAGCAGCCGGGCGACCTCGATCACGTCCTCCTGGTAGACGATCAGGCCGTAGTTGTCGGCCAGCACCGGCTCGAGCGCCTCGGCCACCTCCGGATGCGGATAGGTGACCGCCTGGCTGCCGCTTCGACGCAGCGCGTAGTTGGTGTGCGAGTTGATGCCCATCGGCCCGGGCCGGTAGAGCGCGATCGTCGCCATGATGTCCTGGATCCGCTTCGGCCGCATCTGGCGCAGCAGCTGCCGGGTGCCGGACCCGTCCAGCTGGAAGACCCCGAGCGTGTCGCCGCGGCTGAGGAGCTCGTAGGCCGCGGGGTCGGTCGGGTCGGCGCCGAGGGCGTCCAGGTCGAGGCCGACGTCGCGGTTGAGCTTGACGTTTTGCACCGCGTCGCCCAGGACGGTGAGGTTGCGCAGGCCCAGGAAGTCCATCTTGACCAGCCCGAGCATCTCGCACGTCGGGTAGTCGAACTGGGTGATGATCGCGCCGTCCTGATCGCGCTTCATGATCGGGATGATGTCGAGCAGCGGCTCCGACGCCATGATCACGCCGGCGGCGTGGACCCCCCACTGCCGCTTCAGGCCTTCCAGACCCTTGGCGGTGTCGACGACCTTGCGGACGTCCTGGTCGGACTCGTAGAGCGCCCTGAACTCGCCGCCCTCGTGGTAGCGAGCGTGCTCGGAGTCGAACACCTTGGACAGCGGCACGTCCTTGCCCATCACCGGCGGCGGCATCGCCTTGGTGATCCGCTCCCCCAGCGCGAACGGATAGCCCAGCACGCGGGACGAGTCCTTCACCGCCTGCTTGGCCTTGATCGTGCCGTACGTGACGATCTGAGCGACCCGGTCCGAGCCGTACTTCTCGGTGACGTAACGGATCACCTCGCCGCGCCGGCGCTCGTCGAAGTCCACGTCGAAGTCCGGCATGGACTTCCGCTCGGGATTCAGGAACCGCTCGAAGGTGAGTTTGTATTCGAGCGGGTCGAGGTCGGTGATCCGCAGGGCGTACGCACACATCGAGCCGGCGCCGGAGCCGCGGACACCGGTCCGGATCCCGCGATCCTTGGCCCACTGCATGAAGTCCGCGACGACCAGGAAGTAACCGGGGTATCCCTTGCCGAGGATCACCTCGACCTCGAAGTCGGCGCGGGACCGGGCCGCGTCGGAGATGCCGTCGGGGTAGCGCTCGAGCAGCCCCTTCTCCACCTCTTTGACGAACCACGACGTCTCGTCCTCCCCGGGCGGGACGGGATAGCGCGGCATGTAGCGCCCCTCGCCCTCGGTGAACTCGACGTTGCACCGCTCGGCGACGAGCAGCGTGTTGTCGCAGGCCTCGCGCAGGTCGAACTTGTCGTCCCAGAGCGCCCGCATCTCCTGCGGCGACTTGAGATAGAAGTCGGTGGCTTCGAACTTGAACCGGTTGGGGTCGGCCAGGGTCTTGCCGGACTGGACGCACAGCAGTGCCGCGTGCGCGTCGGCGTCACCGGCATGGGTGTAGTGCAGGTCGTTGGTCGCCAGCAGCGGCAGGTCGAGGTCGCGACCGAGGCGGAGCAGCCCGTCGCGGACCCGGCGCTCGACGTCGAGCCCGTGGTCCATCAGTTCGAGATAGAAGTTGCCGGGGCCGAAGATGTCGCGGAACTCGGCGGCGGCCGCCCGCGCCTTGGTGTAGTCACCGATCCGCAGCCAGGTCTGGACCTCTCCACCCGGGCAGCCGGTCGTGCCGATCAGGCCGTCGGCGTATTCATGGAGCAACTCGCGATCGACGCGCGGCTTGTAGAAGAAGCCCTCCGTGCTGGCCCGGCTGGACATCCGGAACAGGTTGTGCATGCCCGCCGTCGACTCGGCGAGCACGGTCATGTGGGTGAAGGCACCGCCGCCCGACACGTCGTCCTCGCCGCCCTCGGCCCAGCGCACCCGCTTGCGCTCGGACCGATGCGTGCCGGGCGTGACGTAGAGCTCCGAGCCGATGATCGGCTTGACCCCCGCCGCGCGGGCCTTGGAGTAGAAGTCGTAGGCCCCGAAAACGTTGCCGTGGTCGGTCATCGCGAGGGCCGGCATGCCGATCTCGGCGGTCTTGGCGAACAGCTCACCAAGCCGGGCGGCACCGTCGAGCATGGAGTACTCAGTGTGAACGTGCAGGTGCACGAATGAGTCGGTGCTCGACATGGGGGTGAGGGCCTCCTCGACGGGGTGCTCGCTCGCGATCGAACCGAGCCTACGCGACAAAATCTGGCACTCGGGTCCGACACTCGCGGCTCTCCCGGACCGCCCGCGGCGGCGTCCCGAAGGGCGGTCAGTCCTCGTCTCGGAGTACGGAGAGAGCGTGGGCCAGATCGTCCGGATAGTCCGATCGGAAGGTCACCTCATGACCGGTCCCCGGATGGACGAACCCCAGTCCGACCGCGTGCAGCCACTGGCGGGACAGGCCGAGGCGGTCCGCCAGCGTCGGATCGGCGCCGTAGGTGAGATCGCCCACGCACGGATGGTGCACGGCGCTCATGTGCACCCGGATCTGGTGGGTACGCCCGGTCTCCAGGTGGATCTCCAGCAGGCTGGCGAACCGATGCGCCTCGATCGTCTCGTAGTGAGTGACGCTCGGCCGCCCGGAGGCCGTGACGGCCCACTTGTAGTCATGCTTGGGATGCCGGCCGATCGGCGCGTCGATCGTGCCGGCCAGCGGGTCGGGATGACCCTGGACGAGGGCGTGGTAGATCTTGTCGACCCGGCGATCCCGAAACGCCTGTTTGAGGGCGGAGTAGGCCCGCTCGGACTTCGCAACGACCATGAGTCCGCTGGTGCCTACGTCCAGCCGGTGCACGATGCCCTGCCGCTCGGCCGCCCCTGACGTCGCGACGACGATGCCCTGCGCGGCGAGGTGCCCGAGCACGGTCGGACCGGTCCACCCCGGGCTGGGATGGGCGGCGACGCCGATCGGTTTGTCGACCACGACGAGGTCGGGATCGTCGTGGACGATCCGCAGCTCGTCCACCTTCTCGGGTCGCACCGCTGGCGCCGTGGGAGCGTCCGGGATCGTGAGATCGAGCCAGGCGCCGGCCGTGACCCGGTCCGACTTCGCCGGCTGGACCCCGTCGATCCGCACGTCGCCGTTCTCGACCAGCGCCGCCGCCCTCGTACGCGACAGGCCGAGCAGCCGGGCCAGCGCCGTGTCGACCCGCTCCCCGGCCAGTCCCTCCGGGATCGGCAGCGTGCGCTGCTCGGTCATGACTCGGCGACGCGCTCGCGGCGGCCTTCCGGGCCGATTCCGCGTAGCGACTGGACGACCACCAAGACGGCCGCCGACGTGATGCAGATGTCGGCGACGTTGAAGATCGGCCAGTTGGGCAACTCGAGGAAGTCGACGACGTGTCCCCGTAGCACCCCCGGCGCCCGGAAGATCCGGTCGGTCAGGTTGCCCATCGCACCGGCGAGCAGCAGGCCGAGAGCCACCGCCCAGACCGGGTCGCGCAGCCGGGTCGCCATCCGGATCACGACGATCACGACGACCAGCGCCACCAGGCTCAGCACGATCGTGAGCCCGGTCGCCAGGCCGAACGCGGCACCGGCGTTAGTGGTGTAGGTGAAGTTCAGGACGCCGGGGATGACCTCGACCGGCTCCCGATCGCGCAAGGTCGCGACCGCGATGATCTTCGTGACGACGTCGATGACATAGGCGACGGCACAGACCATCGCGAATAGGCGGATGTGTCGGCCGTTGGGCGCCGAGTCCGGGCCCTGCTCAGCCGACTCGTCGCCATCGCTGGTTGTCAGCGGCGTTCCTCGCGCTGCTTGCATGTCATGCACAGTGTGGCACGCGGGAAAACCATCAGCCGACGCTTCCCGATCGGGTTGCCGCAGGACTCGCAGATCCCGTACGTGCGGTCCTCCAGCCGCTCCAGCGCCCGCTCGGTCTGGATCAGCATGTCGCGGGTGTTGTTGGCCAGCGACATCTCGGCGTCCCGCTCCAGCGAGGTCGAGCCGACATCGGCCTGGTCGTTGCCCGCGCCTTCGCCACCGGCCCGCAAGAGGTCCTGGATCCCCTGCTCGACCGAGGAGACCTCGGCCCGGAACCGGTCCCGATCGGCCTCGAGCTGCCCCC
>JALDXR010000341.1:0-4658 GCA_032154865.1 Nocardioidaceae bacterium | reverse complement strand
AGTTCGCCGACGTGACCGGCGACTCGTTCAAGCTGGCCCGCGAGGCGGCGGCCCGGCCGGAGGCGCCGTACATCGTCTTCTGCGGTGTCCACTTCATGGCCGAGTCGGCCGACATCCTGACGGCCGACCATCAGCAAGTCGTGCTGCCCGATCTCGCGGCCGGATGCTCGATGGCCGACATGGCGCGGCTGCACCAGGTCGAGGACGCCTGGGAGGTGCTCGAGGACGCCGGCGTCGCGGACGTCACGGTGCCCATCACCTACATGAACTCGTCGGCCGACATCAAGGCCTTCTGCGGACGCCACGGCGGCGCCGTGTGCACCTCGTCCAATGCCAAGACCGCCCTCTCCTGGGCGTTCGAGCAGGGCCAGAAGGTGCTGTTCTTCCCCGACCAGCATCTCGGGCGCAACACCGCCGTACTGCAGCTGGGCTTCTCCCTCGACGACTGCGTGGTCTACGACCCGCGACTGCCGGGCGGCGGGCTGAGTCCGGAGCAATTGCGGGACGCCCGGATGATCCTGTGGCGCGGACACTGCTCGGTGCACGGACGGTTCACCGCCGAGTGCGTCGACGAGGTGCGCGAGCGCGTCCCCGGGGTCAACGTCCTGGTGCATCCCGAGTGCACCTACGACGTCGTGACCAAGGCCGACCTGATCGGGTCGACGGAGTTCATCATCAAGACGCTCGCCGAGGCGCCGGCCGGTTCGGCCTGGGCCGTCGGCACCGAGCTCAACCTGGTCCAGCGGCTGGCGGCGGAGCACCCCGACAAGCAGGTCATGTTCCTCGACAAGACGGTCTGCTACTGCTCCACGATGAACCGGATCGACCTGCCGCACCTGGTCTGGGCGATGGAGAACCTGGTCGAGGGTCGCGTCGTCAACCCGATCACCGTCGACCCGGAGACCACCCGCGAGGCGTTGGTCGCGCTCGACCGGATGCTGGCGCTGCCAGGCTGAGCCAGCGCGTCGCGGTCAGGAGAGCCCGGGAGCTCCCCAGATCGCAAGCCAGCGACCGAGGTCCTTCTCGAGCGGAACGTCGTCGGCGATCTGTCCGCGGATCTGGAGCTCGAGGGCGTTGTTGCGACGCTCGGAGCCCGTCGGCGCGAAGGGGTAGAAGGTGCCCCGCTTGTAGAGGTAGACCAGCCCGAGGGTTTGGCCCTCCGGCCCCTTGAAGCCCACGACGGAGCACAGCAGCGAGGGCCCGAAGCCGTGGTCCTCCAACGTCGTGTTGACCGTGTGCAGCTCGGTCACCAGCTCCGACAACTCCTCCGGCTGCTGCCGGCACACCAGCCAGGTGAAGCCATAGGAGTCCTCGGATCGCTCCACGGCCGGGCCGCCGTCGGCATCGAGAAGCTCCTGGATGTCGGACTGCATCGAAGCGAAGGCCGCGCCCTCATTGGCCCGGTAGCAGACGGCTCCGATGCCGGTCGGCTTGAAGCCGGACGCGACCTCGAGGGTCACCGCAGCCTGAGGAAGGGCGAAGAGTGCGTCCAGGTTGGCCTTGGCCGGCTTGTTACGGCCGAGCAGCGAGTCGAGCAGGCCCACGGGCTAGACCTGACGTCCGAGCTCGGAGGAGATCTTCGCCAGCTGGTCGAGCCGGGTCTGGATGTGCGGGTGCGTGGAGAACAGGGTCGAGAAGTGCTCGGACTTGAGCGCCGGGGTGAAGAAGAACGCGTTCATCGACTGCGCCTGTCGCAGGTCGCGGGTCGGAATCCGCGCCATGTCACCGGAGATCTTGGTGAGCGCCGACGCGAGCGCCGACGGCTTGCCGGTCAGATAGGCGCCGCTCCGGTCGGCCGACAGCTCGCGATAGCGCGACAAGGCTCGGGTCAGCAGGAAGCTGATGGCGTAGACCACCAGACTGACCAGCCAGATGATCAGCCACACGGGCGGCCCGTTGTCCCGACCCCGATCGCCGCCGCCGAAGAACAGACCCCAGCGCGCGATGAAGCCCGCAGCCAGACCGATCACCGAGGCGACCGTCATGACCGCGACGTCGCGGTTGGCCACGTGGGCGAGCTCGTGACTGAGTACGCCTTCGAGCTCCTCGGCGCTGAGCCGCCGCATGATGCCGGTCGTCACGCAGACCACCGCGTGGTCGGGCGAGCGGCCGGTCGCGAACGCGTTGGGCAGATCGGTGTCGGCGATCGCGACCCGCGGCTTCGGCATGTCGGCCAGGGCCACCAGCCGGTCGACCATGCCGTGCAGCTCGGGTGCCTGCTCCGGAGTGACGATGCGAGCTCGCATCGACGACAGCGCCAGCCGATCCGAGAAGTACCACTGACCGAAGGCGAGGCCGACGACGACGATGATGCCGAAGAACAGGTTGGTGTACGCGATGAGCACCGCACCGAACAACAGGTACAGCGCGACCAGCAGAAAGCCCACCAGGCCCATGCGTGCCGTCAGGCCGCGGTCACCTCGGAAACGGGTCTTCGCCATCTGTCACCACCTCTCGCCGGATTCAACGAATGGCGAACACCCAGTGTTCCGCGACGCGGGTCTAGAGGGCATCTGGGATGAGACCCTCGTCACCAAGCAGGGCGACGACCTCGTCGACCTTGGCGTCGGCCGGCGGCAGGATCAGGTCGGAGTCGACCAGAGTGTCCTCGGGGAGCGCCTCTCCCCAGCCGCGTACGGCATCGAGCAACCCGGCAAGCGCCGGGCCGAAGGCCTTCTCGTCCTTGCTGTCGACCGCCGCCTCGACCGCCGCATCCAGCTCGTTGAGCGCGTCCAGGTGACTGTCGTCGACCTCGAACTGACCCTCACCGAGGATCCGGACGATCATGACCGGCCCTCCTGCTGTGGCTTGGCTTGTGGCTGCTCGGCCGACGCGTCGGCGGACTCGCCTTCGATCGCCTTCGGCTTCTCGCCGGTGCCGATCTGGGCCTTCATGGCGGCGATCTCGGCGTCGACGTCCTGACCCGCCGACAGCTGGTCGAGCTCGCGGGCGATGTCGTCGCTGGGCTGTCCGCTGGCGTCCTCGAGCGCACCGGAGGCGATCAGCTCGTCGATCGCGCCGGCTCGAGCCTGCATCGTCGCCGTCTTGTCCTCGGCGCGCTGGATGGCCATGCCCACGTCGCCCATCTCCTCGGAGATGCCGGAGAAGGCCTCGTTGATCTTGGTCTGCGCCTCGGCCGCGGTGTAGGTCGCCTTGATCGTCTCCTTGCGGGTCCGGAAGGACTCCACCTTGGCCTGAAGCCGCTGCGACGCGAGGGTCAGCTTCTCCTCTTCACCCTGCAGCTGGGCGTGCTGCAGCTGGAGATCGCTGATCTGTTGCTGAAGGCCTGCCTTGCGCGTCAATGCCTCGCGAGCCAGGTCCTCGCGCCCGGCGCCGAGCGCCTGCTGCGCCTGGCCCTGGAGCTTGTCGCTTTGCTGCTGCAGCTGAGTCGCCTGCAGTTCGACGCGCTTGCGGCTGGTCGCGACGTCGGCGACGCCCCGGCGTACCTTCTGCAGCATCTCCAGTTGCTTCTGGTAGCTGTAGTCGAGCGTTTCGCGTGGATCCTCCGCCTTGTCCAAGGCCTTGTTGGCCTTGGCCCGGAAGATCATGCTCATACGTTTCATGATGCTCATCGCGTCGGTGGCCCCCTTCAGGCAGGCATCCGATGCCGTGGCGGAGGTAAGGTCTGGTCACGGAAGCCACAGCGTTTCCCGTGCGGTAACCCTACGCCGCAGCCGCAAGGCAGGCGAAGCGGTATCCACGGGTACGCTGAAGGCGCGTGCACTCAGCACCCCGTACCGGCAAACTCTGCGAGGTCAGACCGTGTTCCGACGCCGCGACACCTCCGACGAGACCTCCGTCGAGGAAGCGCCGGACCCGATATCGGGCAAGGGACGTCCGACCCCGAAGCGGAGGGACGCCGAGGCCGAGCGCCGGCAGCGACTCAAGCCGCCCCGCAATCGGCGGGAGGCATCGCAGAAGATGCGGGACCGCCGTCGGACCGAGCGGGTCAGGATGCAAGAGGCGCTGCGCAGTGGCGACGAGCGGCACCTGCCGGCCCGCGACCGTGGCCCGGTACGCCGGTTCTGCCGCGACTTCGTGGACGCGAGGTGGAACGTCGCCGAGTGGCTGCTCCCCCTGCTGGGTCTCATCCTGGTGCTCAGCTTCGCCGGCGCCACCTCGCCGTTCCTGGCCTGGCTGCAGGTCGCGCTCTGGACCGCGACGATCATCGGCACCGTCTTCGACACCCTGCTGCTGATCTGGCGGACCCGACGGGAGTTGCTCCGCCGGTTCCCCGACGAGAACCGTCGCGGCGCGGTCGCGTACGCGGTGCTGCGCAGCTCGCAGTTGCGCCGGCTCCGGCTGCCGAAGCCGCAGGTGCAGCGCGGCGCCACCCTGCCCGACCGCTACTGAGTCACGCCTGTCCCACGGACACCATGTTCTCGTGGTGCGTGCACCCTCTGCGGTCATTTCGGTCTGGGTGTGCGCTGCACGGCATTGACCCGGCTCCGGCGGCCCGCCGAGTCGAAAGTTGGCGCAAGACACCGCCTTCGAGGCGGCGAGAACCTGAATCTCAACGCCAACTCTCGGCCAGACCGGCAACGGCCGGCGAGACGCTCATACTCCATCGGCGTCGGCAGCCGCACTCCGCCCGGCCCGTACGCACTCCGCCCGGCCCGTACGCACTCCGCATGGGATCGACGCCGTGCAGAGTGCGC
>JALDXR010000340.1:0-4661 GCA_032154865.1 Nocardioidaceae bacterium | reverse complement strand
CCTCGAAGTCGTACCACGTGTGTCCGGACTGCGGCTCGAGCACGATCTCACCCGGCACGCTGGTGAGCGGCGCCCGGCCGTCGAGCGACTGGAGCACTCCGCATTCGATCTCGCGGGCGCCGATCGCCGCTGCCTCGATGATGACCTTCGGGTCGTGCTCTCGCGCGATCTTGATCGCGGCGTCGAGGTCGTGGGAGTCCTCGACGCGGGTGATGCCGATGCTCGATCCGCCCCGGGCCGGCTTGACGAACACCGGATAACCGAGCGACGCGACCGTCTCGCGAACCGCCGACCGATCGTGCTCCCACTCGCGTGACTGCACCACCGCGTGCGGCATCATCGGCAGGCCGGCCGACGCGAACACGATCTTCATGTAGTGCTTGTCCATGCCGACCGCGCTGGCGAGCACACCGGCCCCGACGTACTTGACGCCGGCCATCTCGAACAGTCCCTGGATCGTGCCGTCCTCGCCCCACGGGCCGTGCAGCAGCGGGAGCACGACATCGACTTCGCCGAGCGTTCGAGGCACCTCGTCCGGCTCGTGCACGACCAGCTCGCTCGAGCCCGATCCGCTGGCCAGCGCGACCTGGGCGCGTACGGAGTCGACCGCCGGGAGCGAGCCGCCCTCGGTCAACGCGTAGCGCTCCGGTGTCGTGGACTCCAGGACCCATTTGCCTTCGGTCGAGATGCCGATCGGCACGACCTCGTACTTGTCTGGATCGATCGCCCGGATCACTTCGCCGGCGGTCAGGCACGACACACCGTGCTCACTCGACCGGCCGCCGAAGACCACGGCGACCCGAGCCCGCTTCGACGGTGTCGAACTTTCGTGACTGGCCATCCCGCGACCATACAGCGCGGCGGGGCAAGATTGACGCATGACCGAACGACTCTCGCCCGCCACCATCGCCGTCGCCGCCGGAAGACCCGCACCGGACCCCGACGCGCCCTTGAACTCGCCGGTCACCCTGGCCAGCGTCTACGTCGCGGGTGGAGAACGCGAGTACGGCCGCTACGGCAATCCGACGTGGGAGGCGTTCGAGACCGTGCTCGGCGATCTCGAAGGCGGCCGGGCGCTGGCGTACGCGTCCGGCATGGCGGCGGTCTCGACCGTGCTCGACCTCGTCACGCCGGGCGGCACCGTGGTCGCGCCACAGCACGCGTACCTCGGCACGCTCCACCTGCTGGCGACGAAGGAGCAGCGGGGCGAGGTCGCCGTCCGCCAGGTCGACCTGACCGACACGGTGTCGACGGTGGCGGCCTGCGACGACGCAGCTCTGGTGTGGCTCGAGTCGCCGACGAACCCGATGCTCGAGGTCGCCGACCTGCCGGCCATCATCGAGGGCGCTCACGCGGCCGGTGCCCGCGTCGTCGTCGACAACACGTTCGCCACGCCGATCCTGCAACGGCCGCTCGACCTCGGCGCGGACGTAGTCGTGCACTCGGCGACCAAGCTGCTGTCCGGCCACGCCGACGTGCTGCTCGGCGCGATCGTGACCCGCGATCCGGAGATCCACCGGGCGGTCGACGAGCAACGCCGGATGAAGGGCGCGATCGCCGGCCCGATGGAGGCGTGGCTCGCAACTCGCGGACTGCGCACGCTGCATCTGCGAGTCGACTACGCCCAGCGCAGTGCCCAGTTCCTCGCCGACCAGCTCGCTGACCATCCCGAGCTCCGGGCGGTCCGCTACCCCGGCTACGGCACGATGATCGCGGTCCAGTTCGCCGGTGGCTCGGCCGCGGCCGACAAGCTCACCGGCGCGACCGCGATCTGGGTGCACGCGACGAGCCTCGGCGGTGTCGAGTCGACGCTCGAGCGGCGGCGCCGTTGGAGCAGCGAGCCGAGCACGGTTCCCGACGATCTCGTACGCCTGTCGGTCGGTGTCGAGGACATGCACGACCTGTGGCGCGACCTACGCCAGGCGCTCGACTCCCTCGGGTCCTGACGAGTTGTCAGCCGCATGTCACGCCATCACGTGACCTGCGGCTGACAACTCTGGCCGTTAGGCGCGTTCGGGCTTGGCGGTACGCGACACCATGGCCACCAGCATCTGCTTCGGCGTCAGCTCGCCGCGTACGACGGCCGCGACGTGCTCCACGATCGGCATGTCGACATCGTGCTCGACAGCGAGCTCGTAGACCGACTGACAGGACTTGACGCCCTCGGCCACCTGCCGGGTCGAGTGGACGATCTCGTCGACCGTCAGGCCCTGTCCGAGCTGCTCGCCGAAGGTCCGGTTGCGCGACAAGGGCGACGAGCACGTCGCGACCAGATCGCCGAGCCCGGCGAGCCCCGCGAGCGTCATGGCATCGGCCCCCATCGCGGTGGCGAGCCGGGCCGTCTCGGCCAGACCGCGCGTGATGACCGAGGCCCTGGCGTTGTCGCCGAACCCGAGTCCGACGGCCATCCCGACCGCCAGGGCGATCACGTTCTTGACCGTGCCACCGAGCTCGCACCCCACCACGTCGGAGTTGGTGTACGGGCGGAACGCCGGTGTGTGGCACAACCGCTGGATCCGGGCCGCGACGTCGGCATCGGTGCTCGCGACAACCGTAGCCGCGGGCTGTCGCTCGGCGATCTCGCGAGCCAGGTTGGGTCCGGAGACGACCGCGATCCGCTCCGGTCCGACACCGGCGACCTCGGCGATCACCTCCGACATCCGCTCGTGCGTGCCGAGCTCCATGCCCTTCATGAGACTGACCAGGATCGCCTCCGGCGGCAGCAGCGGCGCCCAGATCGTCAGGTTGTCGCGCAACGTCTGCGCCGGCACCGCGAACACGACCGCATCGGCGCCGTCGAGTACCGCGGCATGGTCGTGGCTTGCCGTGATGGCGGCCGGGATCTCGATGCCCGGGAGGTAGTCGACGTTCTCCCGCGTCTCGTTGATCGTGTCGCAGAGCTCAGTAGGACGACCCCACATCCGTACCTTGTTGCCGGCGTCGGCGAGTACGAGTGAGAACGACGTGCCCCACGAGCCCGCGCCCATGACGGCGACGGTGGCGGAATCGTTCACGTCTTGCCCGGACGGTTGTAGGGCCGGTTCGGGTTGCCCGTCTCGGGCAGACCCTGCTTCCTCGGGTCGAACCGCTCCTTCGGTGGCTCCTCATGACGAATCTCGCCCAGCAACGCGGTGACGTCGGCCATGATGCGGTCGGTCGCCTCGTGGAGCAGCTTGGAGGTGACCTTCTGGCCGCGGAGGTCGTCGAGATCGACCGGCTTGCCGACGAGCACCTGGATCGTCTTGCGGGGGATGAGCCGCGGCCACTTGCTGTAGGGCCACAGCACGTCCTGCGCTCCCCACTGCGCGACCGGGATCACCGGAGAGTCGGTCTGAAGGGCGAGCCGGGCCGCACCGGTCTTGCCGATCATCGGCCATAGGTCGGGATCGCGCGTGATCGTCCCCTCCGCGTAGACGATGACGCCGTCGCCCTGCTCGACCGCCTCGAGCGCGCCGGCGAAGGACGACGTGACGTCGGTCGTGCCGCGGCGAACCGGGATCTGTCCGGTGGCGAGGAGGAGTCGCCCGATGACGGGGTACTTGAAGACGCCCTGTTTGGCCAAGAACCGGGGCGGAATGCCGCTGTCGTACGCGAAATGGGCGAACAGCAACGGGTCGGCGTGCGAGATGTGATTGGCAACCATGACGAATCCCCGGTCGGGGATGTTCTCCCGGCCGCGCCACGATCGTTTGGTGAACAGAAAGAGCAGTGGGCGAATCAAGGTGGCGATGGTGACGAGGGCCCAGCCTCGCTTTCGTCTGGCCACGCCAACTCCTCAGGTCGGTTAGTGAGGGCGAGCCTATCCCCATTCGACAGAGCCGTACGGTGGCGATGTGCACGACATGCGCTGGGTTGCCGTCGTACCGGTCAAGGACCCGAAACGGGCTAAGTCACGACTCGGCCCCGAGTTGGAGACCTGGCGGACCGACCTCGCGGCCGCCTTCGCGACCGACACGCTGTCCGCGCTCCTCGCCGCGAGTCGGGTCGATGTCGTCGTGGTGGTGGGCGGCCAGCGGCTTCCGACCGACCTGCTCGAGCACGACCGGGTGCGTACGCTGCCCGATCCCGGCGACCTCAACGCGGCTGCGGCCGAAGGCATCGCCTGGGCGCAACGCCGTCATCCCGATGCGGCGATCCTCGTCCTGGCCGGCGACCTACCTGCTGCCACCGGAGAGGCGATCGACTACCTGCTCGGAACGGATCCGGCCGGTACGCTGCAGGTCATTCCGGACCTCGAGCGGACCGGCAGCACCGGCCTGTTGATCGGCCAAGGTGTCGATGCCACCCCGGCGTTCGGTGGTGCCTCGCTGTCTCGGCACCAGGCGGTGGGCGCACAGACAGTCGAGCTGCCCGGCATCGAGCGACTTCGCCGCGATGTCGACACCGCCGACCAACTCGCCGCAGCAGTCGAGCTCGGGGTCGGCGATCGTACTCGGCGAGTGCTGGCCGAGATGGCCGGTGGCCGCGACTGACCGTGGACTACCGTGACGGCATGCAAGCCACCGTCGCGTCGTTCGATGCCGAGGACGAGTCCGGCACGGTCCTCCTGGACGACGGCCTTCGGCTGGCCTTCGACGCGACGATATTCGCCGGCTCCGGTGCCCGAATGCTGCGACCGGGCCAGCGGGTCTTCGTCGAGGTCGACCACCATGGGTCGACCC
>JALDXR010000339.1:0-4712 GCA_032154865.1 Nocardioidaceae bacterium | reverse complement strand
GTTCACGGTCAACGCGTCGTCGCCTCGGGCGGCGGTGGCCGCGTTCGAGAACGTGTCGCGGCGACTGGCGGGCGTCCAATGGCATCCCGAGGTCATGCACACCGAGCACGGCCAGGAGGTGCTCGAGCGGTTCCTGATCGACATCGCCGGCTGCCGCCCGACCTGGACGATGGTCAACATCGTCGAGGAGCAGGTCGACCGGATCCGGGCCCAGGTCGGTGACAAGCGGGCCATCTGCGGGCTGTCCGGCGGGGTCGACTCGGCGGTGGCGGCGGCGCTGGTGCAGCGCGCCATCGGAGACCGGCTGAGCTGCGTCTTCGTCGACCATGGACTGCTCCGGCAGGGCGAGGCCGAGCAGGTGGAGCGGGACTACGTAGCGGCCACCGGGGTGTCGCTGACGGTGGTCGACGCGGCCGACCGGTTCCTCACCGCACTCGCCGGCGTCAGCGACCCCGAGCAGAAGCGCAAGATCGTCGGACGCGAGTTCATCCGGGTCTTCGAGGCCGCCGAGCGGCAGGTCATGTCCGAGCACGGCTCCCACGGGGAGTCGGTCGAGTTCCTGGTCCAGGGCACCCTCTACCCCGACGTGGTCGAGTCCGGCGGCGGCGAGGGAGCCGCCAACATCAAGAGCCACCACAACGTGGGCGGCCTGCCGGAGGACCTGCGGTTCGAGCTCGTCGAGCCGCTGCGGACCCTCTTCAAGGACGAGGTACGCGCCGTCGGCGAGCAGCTCGGCCTGCCGCCCGAGATCGTCTGGCGCCATCCGTTCCCGGGACCGGGTCTCTCGATCCGCATCATCGGGGCCGTGGACGCCGAGCGCCTTCGCATCCTGCGGGACGCCGACGCGATCGCCCGCGAGGAGGTGACCCGGGCCGGCCTCGACCGGGACATCTGGCAGTTCCCGGTGGTGCTGCTCGCCGACGTGCGGTCGGTCGGCGTGCAAGGCGACGGCCGGACGTACGGGCACCCGGTGGTGCTGCGCCCGGTGACCAGCGAGGACGCGATGACGGCCGACTGGGCGCGGCTGCCGTACGAGCTGCTGGAGAAGATCTCGACCCGGATCACCAACGAGGTCTCCGAGGTCAACCGGGTCGTCGTCGACGTCACGAGCAAGCCGCCCGGCACGATCGAGTGGGAGTGAGGGGCGCGACCGGGCAGACTTGGCGCATGTCAGACCTGGCCGATCAGCTCGACGCCCGGGATCCCGATGCCCGCCGTGCTCACATCGTGGAGACTCTGGTCGATGCGTTCTCCGACCTGATGGCGGCCGACCCGTCGGCGTTCCGGGTCAAGTTCCGCAAGATGGCCGCCGACCCGTACGCCTTCTTCCGCGGCAGCGACTGCCTCTTCTTCGCCGACGTGGCACGGCTCGACGACCCCTGGGCCGACGAGCGAACCAGCCGGGTGTGGATCCAGGGCGATCTGCACGCCCAGAACTTCGGCACCTACATGGACGGCACCGGCGCCCTGATCTTCGACGTCAACGACTTCGACGAGGCCTACCTCGGCCACTTCACCTGGGACCTGCAGCGGTTCGCCGCGAGCCTGGCGATGATCGGCTGGACCAAGGCGTTGCCCGACGACGACATCGACGCCTTCGTGCGCCGGGCCACGGCCAGCTATCTCGACCAGGTCCATGACTTCGTCGGGCGCGACGACGACTTCGAGTTCTCACTCCGGCTGGACACGACCGACGGCGTCGTGCACGACGTGCTGCAACAGGCGCGGCTGCGCAGTCGCGACATCCTGCTGCGCCAGCTGACCGAGCTCGACGGCTACGAGCGGCGGTTTCGTGACGCCAGTGGCGTACGCCGGCTGGACGACGCCGAACGGGCCGACGTGATGTCGGCGTACGCCGAGTACCTCGAGACCATCCCGCAGGAGAAGCGGATGGGCGACCGCGCGTACACGGTCAAGGACGTCATCGGTCGCAGCGGGTTCGGGATCGGGAGCGCCGGACTGCCGGCCTACAGCATGCTGATCGAGGGGCCGAACCAGGCACTGGAGAACGACATCGTGCTCAGCATGAAGCAGGGCAACGTGGCCGCACCGTCACGGGTCGTCGACGACGACAAGATCCGCTCCTACTTCACCCACCACGGTCAGCGGACCGCCCTGTCGCAACGGGCGCTACAGGCGCATGCGGACCCGTTGCTCGGCTACACCGAGCTGCGCGACGTGGGCTACGTCGTCAGTGAGGTGTCGCCGTACGAGACCAGCCTGGAGTGGGGCGATCTGACCGAGCCGAAGGACATCGGCGCGGTCGTCGACTATCTGGGCCGGGCCGTCGCCAAGGTGCACTGCGTCTCCGACTCCGACTCGGACCAGGCGCTCGTGCCGTTTCAGACCGAGCAGGCGATCGAGTCGGTCGTCTCGGGCCGCGAGGAGGAGTTCACCAGCTGGCTGGCCGGCTTCGCGCTCGGATACGACGAGGTGGCGCGGGCCGATCACCGGTTGTTCGTCGAGGCCTTTCGCAACGGCGAGATTCCCGGCGTGACATCTGCGGACTGAGTCGGCCGGAGCCCGCGACCCTAGTGGCTCGCCAGCGTGTCGGTTGCCTTGTCGACGGCGACCGGGGCGTACGTCTGCAGCAGCTCGGTCGGATTGCCCATGGTGTCGTACGCGAACAGGTAGATGAGCAGATCGCCCTGCCGGGCCCAGACGGTGTCGACGTCGAGAGCCTGACCGCTGTCCGGGTCCTCGAAGTGCACGCGATAGGCCGTCGACTCCTCACCGACGGCCGGGAAGGAGAGATCCGAAACGGAGACTTCGAGGCCGTTGAACTCGTCGCTCTCGCAGTCCGCGACCGCGTCCTGGAGGAGCCGCAGCGCGTCGTCGCCCTGACCCTCCGGCACGAAGCCGACCTGCTCACCGATGCTCGGCCCGGCGTCGACGTCCTCGGCGAACTGCACCTCGGCCCGCGGCAGCTCGTCCGCCTCGAAGCCCAGCAGGTTCGAGATCCGGATGCCGCACAGCGGATCGTCGCCCTCGTCGCCGTCCTCGGGCACTTCCGCCCACCCCGCCGGCACGTCCTCGACCGTGAGCAGGGCCGGCTGCAGCTCGTCTTCGCCCGGCAGATCGGCGACATCGGTCGACGCGGTCTCGTCGGATCCGCCCGCGTCCGATGTGTCCGAGTCGTCGCCGCCCCCACACGCACCGACGGCGAGTACGGCGACGAAGAGGACCCCGAGCCATCGTTTCGTTGCCATCTGCCCCGTTCCTCGTTCCCTCGTACCCCCAGTGTGACTGCGAGCGACGCTAGGCGAGCGAGCCGCCCCCAACACGGGCCGAAGGTCCCGACCCGCGAGGTCGACGTCCCCCGGCCGCCTGAGCGCAAGGGCGCCGTCAACGTCAGCGACGGGAGCGGGACTTCTGCTTCGGCGCGTAGAACTCGAGTGCCTTGCGGGTCTTCGGCTCCTGGGTGCCGGAGGGCGAGAATCCCAGGCCACTGAGGAACTCGACCGACTCGGAGGCGACATTGAGCGCGTTCTTCGGTGTCGTCTTCGTCGACATCTCGACCAGCGGCACCTCACCGGGATAGTGCCACTGCTCCAGCGTGATCCGGCGAGCGAAACCGGTCGGTACGAACTTCAGCAGCGTGATGAAGATCGGGCCCAAGGGGATCAGGTCCTCCCAGTCGACGCCTGGCGAGTGGTCGGCGAAGAACGTCCGCTGCTCCTTGCTGAACAGGTGCTGCAGTGGCCGCTCGCCGGCGATCGCCTTGACTACGGCCCCTGGGCTTCGGCGGCCCTTGAGTGAGGCGGAGACAACGTACGAGCCACGGGTGATGTCCATCTCGACCTTGAGGTTCTTCGACGCCTGGACCTTCGATGGCAGCTCGGCCGGCTTGACCGGGCGCAGCTTCACCACGGTGTCGTCGTCGGCGTTATGGGTCCGCCGCGCCCGAACGACCACCCCGTTGTGGAACAGTGTCAGATCCGGTGTATCGAAGAACGTCACCTCCCGGATCTTGCCCTCGAGCGGGTCGACGCCGATGCGGCGCAACGACATCCGCTGGTCGGCCGGAATGTTGACCTTCAACTCGACGCTGCGAACTCCGGTCAGCTCGGTCATCATGCCGAGCAGTTGGTCCCGGCTCATGCTGGCCAGTCCCGGCAACTGATTCGCCTCAACCATCTCGACTCCTTCGCGCCGCACCGCAGGCGGTGACACGCCGTACCCGCTCGTTTCGAGGCTGTCCCGAACCCGGCGGGCACACATCGCCCCGACCGGGTGATCCCCGGTCACAGGCGTGGTTGGTCCGGCAGTCGAAGTCGGCTTTCGAGCTCGTCGGCCAGGTACGCCGAGTAGCCGTTCGCGAGATGGTCGTTGTCGCCGTAGACCGCCATGCCGTTGACCACGGTCGGGCATCGATCGCGCAGGCAGAACAGGTCGTGGGTCACGAGCCGCCTCGCGCCGGTGTCGGCGATGCCGCGGCGGACCAGCCGGTTGCTGTCGGCCACCCATGTGGACGGCGCGAAGGTGCAGTCGGCCGTGGTGTTGTCGAGGTCGGACAGACAGTCGGCCGGGAACCACGGCAGTCGATTGATGTCCTGGACGAAGCGGACATCCGGCGCGATCGTGAGCAGCTCATCGGCAAGCGACTCAGCACCGTCGCGCCAAGCCTGCCGCGCGGCGTCGAGCGGCAGCAGCTCGCCGGTCGCCTCGTCGGCGTTCTTGATGATCGACGCGCTGGCCACGACGATCACGTC
>JALDXR010000338.1:0-4724 GCA_032154865.1 Nocardioidaceae bacterium | reverse complement strand
GACCAGGACGGCTCCGCGGCGAGCTCGAGTTGCCGTTTCGGGCCGGCGGTGGTCAGGCTGCCGTGCGCGGGCCGCGGCTGGAGTTGCGCCATCACTGCGAAATCGTAGAATCTTCGCGGTATGCGGCTCAGCCTCCGCCGCAGCAGCCCCCCAGACCCGATCGTGGCCGCGGACGCGACCCCGCCGACGTACGCGTCCGTCGACCATTTCATCCACCATGCTCTGCGGTACCCGATGAACGGGTGGTTCGAGCCGCTGGGCGGCCGGGCGGAGGTCGGTGTCGTCGACCGGTGCTTGCAGCTGAACGCGTCACAGCTCGCGAACATGACGCTCAGATACCGGCACTCGAGCATGACGAACGGGTTCGAGCCGATGTGGGCGCATGACCCTGACCCGGCCTGGTACCCGAACGGGATCCAAGAGGCCGTGTTCGCGATCGTGTGGTCGGTGTACGGGCACGGTGACGCGTTCCTGTGGGTCACCTCGAGATACGAGACGGGGTATCCGCGAACATGGACGGTGCTCGACCCGGTCACGATGCGCGTTGCCCAGGAAGGCGGGACGCGCAGCTACCAGTCGAACAACACGGAGCTTGACCCGGCTGATGTGCTGCAGATCCAACGGGATCCGCGCGGCGGGCTGCGCGGCCGGTCGGCGCTGGCCGCGTACTGGTCGAACCTGCAGTCCGCCTACCAGGCGGAAGCGTACGCCGCCGACGTGTACCAGGCGTCCGGGGTGAACCGGATGGCGTTAAAGGTGAAAGGCCGGATCGACTCTGCGCAGGCCGCCGACATTCAGGCGCAATGGGTGGCGGCCGTGTCGAAACGGATGGGATCCCCGGCCGTCCTCGACGACCGGGTCGAGCTGCTCGAGGCCTTGTCGGTGTCTCCGAAGGATCTGATGCTGATCGAGTCGCGGCAGTGGGACAGCGCCCAGATCGCAGCCGCGTTCGGTGTCCCCGCCGTCCTGTTGAACCTGGCGCCCGAAGGCGGCCTGGTGTACCAGAACCCGGCGACGTTGGCGGAGCTGTGGTGGCGGACAGAGCTGATGCCGACCGCAGGCAGGATCGCCGCCGCCCTGTCCCGGTGGCTGCCCCGAGGCCACTGGGTCGAGTTCGACCCGACCGCGGCGATCCGCCCGGATCTGCCGACCATGGTGAACACGTTCAGCAAGGCGCTGCAGGACGGGGCGGTCACCGTGGCGGAGTACCGGGCGTTCGTGTTCGACCTGCCGCCATTGACCGACGACACCGGGGAGGCGGACGACGTGTTCGAGGAGCCCGGTGCGCACGGCACCGCCGGCGCACCATCCATGGAGGTAGTGCCCGCATGACGCTCACCCGTAGATTCCCGCTGGAGCTGGAAACCGACGGGCGCACCCTGCACGGCCGCTGCGTCCCGTTCGGCGAGATCACCGACGTGCAGGACAGGCCGGACAGGCCCGCGTACCGGGAAATGTTCGTCAAAGGGGCGTTCCGCGGAATCGTCAAGGCGCCGAACCGGGTGTCATTAGGGTTCGAGCACCTGGAAGGGCTCGCGAACACCCCGGGCTGGTGCCAGAAGCTCGAGGAACGCGACGACGGGTTATACGGCGAGTTCCGTGTTGCCGAAGGCCCGCTCGGCGACCACGCGCTCGAGCTCCACCGGGGCGGCCTGACCCGGTACTTCTCGATCGGGTTCATCCCCCGCCGGACACAGCATCAGGACGGTGTAGCCGTCCGCACTAGGGTGGACTTGCACGAGGTGTCGTTGTGCCGGAACCCGTCCTACGTGGGCACCGAGGCAGCTGTCCGTGCTGCTCTCGTCGATCTGCCGGTGCACGAACGGAACCAGGATCTTGACCGTCGGCTGCGTGCGTTAGGCTACGGGCTGTAGCGGCACCGCGCCGACCAAGTCGACCGACACCTCGCCGCCGGTAGGCGACCCCTCGGTTCGCAGGCGTCACCCCGCTGGGACGTCAACGCTCTCAGCACACGGAGGTGACGGCACCATGTCGAACCCGGTTCTGGAACGGCTCGTCGACGAGCGCGAACGGCTGAACGAGAACATCGACGACGTTCTCCAGCAGGCCGCATCGGAGGAACGCGACCCGTCGGATGCGGAGCGCGAGCTCGTCGTCCGCCACCGCTCCCGCCTCGACCAGGTCGAGGCGATGATCGTCGAGCAGGCCGACCTCGAGGAAACCCGGCAGAAGGCCCGTGACGCCGGCACGCTCGTACGCCGCCGCGAGACAACGCCGGCGCCCGACAACGGCGACGACGACAGCGGCGACGACGAGGGCGGCGAGGGGGAGTACCGGACGTTCGCGCAGTACGCCCGTGACGTCGTCCTGACGAAGTTCGACCGGATCGCCGCGACCGTCCCGCAGATGGTGCGCAAGCGGGCGCAGGAGCGGTTGCATCGTGCGCCGGCGCCGGTGCTGCTGGCCGACATCCCTGGGATCAGGCCCACCCAGTACATCAACCAGATCATGCAGGTGATCAACCGGTCGCGGCCATTGGTCGACGCGTCCAACCGGGTGCCGCTGACGACTGGGAAGCTGCAGTGGCCGCACATCACCGACAGGCCCACTGTCGCGGAGCAGGTGACCGAGAAGACCGAGGCCGGTGACGGCGCGATGCAGGTCGACTTCCTCGAAGCGGCCGCGAAGACGTACCTCGTCGCCGCGAACTTCTCCTGGCAGGTCGTGAACTGGTCGAGCCCGGACGCGATGGCGCTGTGGTTCGACCTGGCCGCCGAGTCGTACGCGAAAGCCACCGACAACGCGGCCGGCGCGGTGCTGGCTGCCGCGGACGCAACCCCGACCGCGGTCGCCGGCGATACGCTCGAGGACTGGATGGCCGGCTTGTCTGCCGCGGCCGGCGAGGTGTACGCGAACACCGGCCGGTTCCCGAACGCGTTCGCCGCGAACCCCGTCGAAGGGTTCAAGCTGCTCAGCATGGTCGGCGCGGTGTCGCCTGTGTTCGTGTCGACCGGCACCGGGTCGTTCACCGGGTCGTTCCCGAGCATCGGTGGGCTTCGCCCGATTATCTCGAATGGGATCCCTGCCGGCACCGTCGTCGTCGGCGACTTCAGCGCGCTTCTGTGCGCCGAAACCGCAGGGTCGCCGGTCGAGCTGAGGGCGGTCGAGCCGTCGATCGGCGGGATCGAGGTCGGGATCATCGGCGCGTTCGCGTGTGCTGTCAGCGACCCGGGCGCGTTCGCGGAGCTGACCGCGCCGGTGGCAGGGCCGTAGCCGTGACGAAGTACCGGGAGCGGCTCGAGGCGGGCGAGTTCCAGGGGTCGCCCACGCCAGCCGGGCCTGATCTGGACGCGATGAGCAAAGCCGAGCTGATCGAGCACGCCCGCGACCGTGGCATCTCGCCCGCGAACGCGGACATGACCAAGGCAGACCTCATCGACGTGATCAAGGCCGCGAGCTAAGGGTGACTCATGGACGACTCGACACGTGCCGATGAACTGAGAGAAACGGGCGGGCGCCGCTGGAACGGCCCCGCCCCGGCACCGAAAGGATGGATTCGATGCACCCTCAGGCTACTCAGCCACCACCTGTCGAGCTTGTCTGCCCTTGCGGTATTACGTTCGATCCGCTGCCGTGGTTCGACCCCGATCTGGACGAGCCGGTCTGCGACGAGTGCGCCGATGCCGAACAAGCGTGAGGAACAGCTTGCGGCGAAACGGCGCCGATATTGGGAGAACAGAGAAGAGCTAAGAGCGAAGCAACGCGCCTACAACAGCAAGAATCGTGAGCAGATCAGGGCAAAGGAGGCCGCAAGGAGAAAAACGAACGGCGAGCAGATCAATGCCCGCAAGAGGCAGCGATACGCCGAGGATCCCGAGTTCCGCGCCCGGCTGCTTGAAACGAATAGACGGTACGACGAACGGAATCCTCACGTGCGTGCCGAGATGAGTCGCAACTACGCGGCTCGCCGGTGGGGAGACTCGGGCCGAATCACTTCAGCGGAATGGGTGGCACGTGTAACCGAGTATGGCGGCCGCTGCGCCTACTGCTCCCGACCCGCAACAACACAAGACCATGTTGTTCCGCTGAGCCGTGGTGGACGCCATGAAATCGCCAACGTCGTCCCGGCCTGCAAGTCATGTAACAGCTCGAAGCGGGACAAGCTTGTCAGCGAATGGCAGGAGGCCGCCTGATGGCGTACGCGACCGTTGACGAGCTCGCCGCCGCGCTCCGGATCCGTGTGACCGCGGAGAACACGGCGACCTTGCAAGCGTGCGTGGACGCGGCCGCCGCCGAGATCGACCATGAGATCGACCGGGTCGACCCCGTCCCGGCCGGCGATGCGTTGGCGAACCGTGTGAACGTGCTCCGCGGGGTGGAGTGGTTCAAGGCGAACGACGCCGCGTTCGGCGTGATCGGGTTCGACCAGACCGGCGCGTTGCAGGCGCCGAGGGACGGGTTCAACCGGCACGCGTTCACGCTCACCCCGCTCAAGCAACAGTGGGCGGTCGCGTGAGCGCCGTCATGCCCGGTGCGTTGACGCTCGAGGAGGTGGATGGCCATACGCTGCTCCGCACCGTCTCGTTCTTCGACTCCGACGAGGTCCGCGACGCCGTGATCGCGACCGGCATGGAGGAGGGTGCGGCCGAGACCCGTACGCAACAGCTGGTTCTCCTCGTGCAGCCGGTCGATCACCGCCTCGCGGTGCGCCGATCGATGGTGGAAGGACCGCAGTCCCTCGTCGATGGAGGCCAGTACGCCGC
>JALDXR010000337.1:0-4745 GCA_032154865.1 Nocardioidaceae bacterium | reverse complement strand
CGGTCGCCTCGTCGGCGTTCTTGATGATCGACGCGCTGGCCACGACGATCACGTCCGGCTGTGCTCGTCGGGCCTGCTCGAGCGCCCACTCCCGCCACGCGTTGCACTCGGTGTAGATCGCGTCGCGGTCGAACTTCCACGCGACGACGTCGTACGGCGTGCAGCCGAGCTTGGTGATCGGCAGCAGCTCGTAGCCGTGGCGTTCGGCGACGATCTCGAGGCCCGCCAGCCACATCTGGGCGTGCGAGTCGCCCATGACGACGATCCGTCGATCGCTGCCGACGTCGCCCAGCGGGCAGATCTCGTGCGACGACTGGTCCTCGGCGGCGCGGCAGGCCGGGTCCCGCACGAACTCCTCGCTGACCGGCTCGAGGTCGTCGACCGGCGTTTGGGGCGCGTTGAGCGTCGCGCGATCGAGGGCGTCGGCGAGAGCGTCGTGGATCTCCTCGCCGTTGCGGGGCATCCGCTGCGATGGAGGCAGCTCGGACAGGTCGACGTTGGCCGCGGCCGCCGCGACGATGCGGCGTTCGTGGTAGATGTACGCGTGCGAGCCGGCGTTGACCGCCAGCAGACTCCCGATCGCGACCGGCCACATGAGCAGGGCGAGCTTCGGGCGCACGGACAGGGTCGGTGCGCGACGGATCGGGTTCTCGATCAGCTGATAGCTGAGCCAGGCCATGATCAGGGCGCCCCCGGACAGGGCCAGGTTCTCGGTCACGCCCAGTCGGTGGCCGAGGTACGCCGGGGCCAGGATCAGGAACGGCCAGTGCCACAGGTAGAAGCCGTACGACACGTCACCGATCCAGCGCAGCGGCTGGCGCCCGAGGAGCCGTACCAGGCCGGGTCCAGATCGGTCGGGGAGGCCGCTGCCGGCGGCGATGAGCAGCACGGTGCCGACGACGGGGAGCGCCATGTGGTAGCCCGGAACCGGCGTGCGGTCGGTGAAGGTGACCGCCGCGGTGGCGATCATCGCCAGCCCGGCCAAGGCGAGAAGAGACCGCGTCCATCGGCCGAGCCGGGGAAGCGAACGCCCCGCCATCGCCAGGAGAGCACCCGCTCCGAGCTCCCAGCCGCGCGGCGCCGTGGAGAAGTAGGCCACGGTGGGATCGGTCGGGGTGGTCGCCACCGACCACGCGAAGGAGGCCCCGACCGACACCACGGCGAATCCGACAAGCCACGGCATCCGCCGGCGAACCGACGCCACCCGACGACCGGCGCCGACGGCGAGCACGGCGATGATCAGCGCGGGCCACACGAGATAGAACTGCTCCTCGACGGCGAGCGACCAGTAGTGCTGCACCGGCGAATGTGGTTGTCCAGCAGCGAAGTAGTCGGTCTGCCCCTGGGCGAACCGCAGGTTGGCGCCGAAGAAGGCCGCCCAGGCGACGTCACCGAGGATCGCCTCGGCCCGGACGTAGGGCAGGAGAACGATCGCCGCGATCGCCGTCGCGATCAGGGTGACTGTCGCGGCCGGCAGGATGCGACGGGCGCGTTTGGCGTAGAACCCGACGAGTGAGATCGAGCCACGCTCGGTCGCCTCGTGCAGGAGGATCGACGTGATCAGGAACCCCGAGACGACGAAGAAGACGTCCACGCCGATGTAGCCGCCGGCAACGCCCGGCACGCCGGCGTGGGCCAGCACCACCAGCAGGACCGCGATCGCCCGGAGGCCCTGGATGTCACCGCGCGCTCTCATCGCGGGCATGGCGCGTCGGGTCGCATGACGCCGTTCCGGCATGCCCCCCCACTTTCGAGTACAGATCGAAATCCCCACGGCTGGTCGTCCAGCCGATCGACCCCACCCGTGCCGTTCGCCCAGAGACCGCGCCCAGCCCCTTGAGCACGGACGCCGGCATCGGGCTTCTACATATTGATAGTTACGTTCGCGGCGTGGGGTTCCATCGGCCCACCTACTTCTCCTGACGATGCGACCGGCCGAGAAGGTTGCCCGGGACAGCCGCTTCGGGTCCTAGTGCCCTGGTGGCAGCGGTGCCGACGCGGAATTGTCGGCTGGCGAAGCTGGCTTCCGGCGTGAGGACCGACGATGGAGCAGTCGACGGGCGAACTGCCCGATCTGTACCGGCGTGCGATGGATCGCTTCGGCGCCAATGTGCGGCAGGTACGTGACGATCAGTGGGACCGGCCGACGCCGTGCGCCGACTGGGACGTACACGCCCTCGTCAACCATGTCGTCAACGAGAACCGCTGGACGCCGCCGCTCATCGAGGGCCAGACCATGGCCGACGTCGGCGACCGCTTCGACGGCGATCTGCTCGGCGACGACCCGAAACAGGCGTGGGAGGAGTCGGCCGGAGGGGCGACGGCCGCGGTGCACAGCGACGGAGCGCTCGACCGCACGGTGCATCTGTCGTTCGGCGACGCGCCGGGTCGCGAGTACGTCTGGCAGCTGTTCGCCGACATCCTCATCCACGGCTGGGATCTGTCCCGCGGGATCGGTGCGGACGACCGGCTCGATCCGGACCTGGTCGAGGCCTGCGCGAAGTGGTTCGCCGAGGTCGAAGCGGACTACCGCAGGGCTGGCGCGATCGGACCTCGGCCGGACCTGCCCGGCGACGCCGACGCCCAGACCCGGCTGCTCGCCGCCTTCGGCCGAGCTTCCACGTGGGGCTGACCGCCGCCGGTCAGATCTCGCGTCCCGACTCGATCGACTCCGATGTGTCGGATCGGCGCCGAGCGGCGGTGGGATCGCCGTTGAGCTCCGGCTCGAGGATCAGCCGGGCCAGGGCGTCCTCGCGGCTGTAGTGGCCGACCGCGTCGAACCAGCGCTTGGCGTGCAGGGCGACCCGAAGGTCGCAGTCCGCGACGACGGTCCCTTCCTCGCCGTACAACGGCCCGGCGATGACCCGGCCCTCGTCCGGCTCGATGATCGCCGCGCCGCCGATCCCGAAGACCTCCTCGCCCTCGGGCAGCGGCACCGGGAAGTCGTCCGGGAAGGCGCTGGCCGGGATGTACTGCGGCGCCGACACCACGAACGCACCGGACTCGGTCGCGATGTGGCGCATGCTCACCAGCCAGGCCTCGGAGTCGTCCGCGGTCGGTGCCAGCCAGATCTGGGGGCCGCTGCGATAGAGGGCGTAGCGGGCCAGCGGCATCATGTTCTCCCAGCAGATCAGGCCGCCGAGGCGTCCGATCGGAGTGTCCGCGATCGCCAGGTCGGTGCCGGTGCCGACGCCGTGGAAGAGCCGCTCGTGCATGGTCGGCATGAGCTTGCGGTGCCGGGTGATCAGGCCTTGCGGCCCGAAGACGAGCAGGGTGTTGTAGAGCGAGCCCGGCCGGTTCGACTCGCGTTCGTTGACGCCGATGGCGCAGTGGATGCCGAGCTGCGCGCACTGCCGCGCGATGCGGTCGGTATGCGGCCCCGGCACGTCGACCGCGTTGTCCCACATCCGTTCCCAGAATTCGTTCCAGCCCTCGAACGCCGCCGCCGACTTGGCCCAGGCGTTGGAGGGATAGAGCGGCACGAACGTCTCGGGGAAGACCGCGAGCTGTACGCCGTCCGCAGCCGCCTCGTCGAGCAGCCGGCAGGCCTTGTCGACCGTGGCGTCGGCGTCGAGGATCACCGGCGTCGCCTGGATCGCGGCGACGCGCACGGTGGGAAAGCGGGTCATCTGTGGAGAGTACGACGACGCGGCCACTGCCGACAGGGGCGCTGGTCCCTCCGTCAGCGGGTCGCGACGAGAGCGGCCGGCCGGTCGACGGTCGGCGGCATCGCCCGGCCGAGCCATCCCACGACGACCGTCGCCGCGAGCGAGGCCGCGGCCAGAATGGCCCACGGCAGCCAGCTCGTGACGGCGAACAAGGCCACGATGGCCGGCGCCGCGACCTGGGCGGTCGTGAAGGCGTACTGATAGGTGGCCATCGCGGCGGCCCGATGCTCCGGCGGTGGCAGTGCCTCGGACAGTGCGCCGGCGATCGGGAAGAAGGCCATGGTCGCGAACACCCGTAGCAGCCAGATGGCGACGGCGTACGGGATCAGCAACTGCGTCGGCACCCAGAGCATCCCCATCATGAGGACGGCGAAGACCGCGTAGATCGCGGCGGATCCCTGCATCGACCGGGTTCGGCGGAGGCCGCGAAGGGAGTCCACCACCCTAACACTGAACAGGCTGAGGAGCGCCGTGCTGATGGTCAGCAGCGCACCGGGTAGCCATTCGGGGCCGTCGACGAACTCGATGACGAAGATCGGCATGCCGACCAGCGAGAAGTCGGCGAGGTCGATGAGGAAGACCGCGAGCATCAGAGCGAGGTAGCGCCGGTCGCGGAGCACCGTCAACGGCCCGACTGCTCGGATCGCCGTGTAGTCCACGGACTCGGTCCGGACGTAGGCGGCCAGCAGGATCGCTGCGACCACGAAGCTGAGCGCATTGAGCCCGACCAGCCACCGAAGCACCGCGTCCGAGTCCCACGCCAGCAGGACCGCGGCGCTGAGTGTGCCGAGCCCGAAGGCTCCGGCCCGCACCATGTTGACCAGCGCGAACGGTCGCTCCTTCGCCGTCGTGGTGCTCACGTCGGCGACGAGGACGAACACCGAGCAGTAGAAGAGCTGGGTGCCGATCGAGAGCAGGGCGGCGGCGACGAACACGCCGGCGGCGTCACTCGCGACGAGGTAGGCCAATGCTCCGGCGGCTTGGACGAGTTGCGAGGTGACGACGACGAGTCGCGGCCCGATGCGGTGGGTCAGGCGGCCGGCGAGGGCCGGCACCGCGAGCCCCACCGCGGTTGCG